>CATMBH010000048.1:0-8348 GCA_950063985.1 uncultured Fidelibacterota bacterium | reverse complement strand
AAAAGCCTGAGAGAAGGAAAAGCCAGCCTGAAAGAAGGATATGTATTGGTAAAAGATGGCCAGGCCTGGATGGTGGGAGCGCACATCAGTCCCTATAGCCACACAGGACATACTGGGCATAAGCCTACTCGAGACCGGCGCCTTCTGCTTCATAAGCGGGAAATTTTAAAGATAAACAAAAAATTGACTGAAAAGGGGCTTACTGCCGTGCCCCTGAAATTGTATTTTAAACGGGGCTGGATGAAGGTTGAGATCGCATTGGCAAAGGGAAAAAAGCTTTATGACAAACGGGAAACAAAAAAGAAACGGGATGTGGAACGTGATATCCAGCGTGCATTGAGCGATACCGAATGAGTTTTTTACCTGTAAGAGCACAAATGGAATTGATCCGTCGCGGGGTGGAAGAGATCATACCTGAAGATGACCTAATATCAAAACTGGAAAATTCCAAGGAAAGCGGAATGCCTTTAATTGTTAAACTAGGCTGTGATCCCAGCCGGCCCGACCTGCATATTGGCCATGGGGTAGTCCTGCGAAAACTCCGCCATTTTCAGGATTTAGGTCACCAGGCAGTGCTGGTGATTGGTGATTTTACCGCAATGATCGGGGATCCATCTGGACGCAATAAAACCCGCCCACAACTGACATTAGAAGAAGCGAGAACCAATGCAAAATCTTATGTTGATCAATCTAAAGTAATACTTGATATAGACTCACTTAACATTTTATATAATTATGAATGGCTGAACACAATGAAGTTCAGTGATGTTATTGAATTAGCCAGTAAATATACAGTTGCACGTATGCTGGAGAGAGATGATTTCACGAAACGATACCAGTCGGAGACACCCATATTACTGCATGAGTTTCTATATCCACTTGCGCAAGGAATGGATTCTGTGGAAATAAAAGCGGATGTAGAACTTGGCGGTACAGATCAAAAATTTAACCTCCTCGTAGGTCGTGATCTACAGCGTGAATATGGTCAAGAACCGCAATGTATAATCACACTGCCTTTATTAGAGGGCACTGATGGTGTTGAGAAAATGTCGAAAACTTATGGAAATGAGATCGGTTTACTCGATCCTCCCGAAGATAAATACGGTAAAATCATGTCTATTTCGGATGATATGATTGTCAAGTATTTCAGATTGGCTGCGGATGCTGATGATCAAAAAGTTGAAGCAATTAAATACCTTCTATCTGACAGTAAAATTAATCCAAGGGATGTTAAGAGAGAACTTGGAAGAGCCATTGTAAAATTGTATCACGGAGCTGATGAAGCCCAAGCAGCTGAACAGCATTTTGACAAAGTTATCGTCCAGAAAGACATTCCTGATGAAATGGATGAAGTTGAACTAGAGTCTGATCAATTACTGGTAGATATTATAACCAACGCAGGCCTTACTAAAAGTAAGGGCGAAGCCCGTCGGCTTATCAAACAAAATGCAGTGAAATTGGACGGTGCAGTGTGTAAAGATATTGATCAAAAACTGCATGCTGGTAAAGAGAGTGTAATTAAGGTTGGCAAACGAAGATTTCTTAAGGTTAAATGATGAAACAGTTTAAATGGCTGCCCCTGGCAGCTTTTTTATTGCAAGCATGTGGAAGTCAGTTAATTCCCGAAAATACCCGTTTAGTAGTGTATTTCGTCGTGGATCAGATGCCTGCTGAATTGATTCAGCGTATCGAATCTGAATTCACTGGTGGATTCAAGTGGTTATTGGATCATGGCGTTGATTTCCGCAATGCCCACCAAGAGCACGCGAATACAGTCACGGGAACAGGACATTTTGTTCTGGGTTCAGGACGATACCCGGGACCAGCAGGCGTATTGGGTAATTCTTGGTATGTTCGCGAATTAGGACGATCGGTTAATTGTGTGGAGGATTCGCTTGCTCAAGCAGTAGGCGGTGTGGGTAAAGCCCGTTCATACAGACAAACGAATGCCACTACCATCGGTGACTGGATGAAACAAAAAGATTCTAATTCAAAAGTGTTTACCGTTGCCGGAAAAGACCGTTCTGCTGTGTTTATGGGAGGAAGAAATGCTGATTTAGCGGTCTATTATGATTGGGCCGGTGCGTTCATGACATCGGATTATTATGTGGCTGAATTACCGGCATGGCTCGTAGAGTATAATAAAAATTTGAATTTTGCTGCATACCGTGATTCAGTATGGTCGCACATTGCAGATTCTAGTTTTTATGATAAGTATGGAACTGCAGATCATCAGAATGGTGAAGTTGATATATTTGAAAATGATCCATATTCACCAACATTGCCCGTAAGCATGAAAAATAAAACTGCTAAAGAGGCCAATAACTTTATAGGCGCTACACCCTGGTTCGACAAAACAGTTTTAGAATTGGCGACTGTAATAATCGATGCTGAAGAATTGGGACAGGATGAGTCCACAGATCTATTGGGAGTTGGCATTTCCATGGCCGATTGGATCGGCCACAATCATGGTCCTCATTCCCATGAAGTATTAGACTATTTCCTGCGTTTGGATAAATACCTTATGAAGTTTATTCAAAATCTTGAAGAACAAGTTGGTCTAGATAATGTCTTATTTGTTATGAGTTCAGATCATGGCGTTGGTCCTTTACCGGAATACCTGCAAACACTGGGTATCAATTCCGGCCGACTTGACAGAGATGATTTTAAAAAACGGATCAATAGAATTGAAGAATGGTCGGGAAATTCTATCAAATTCTATAGTGATGGTTTTTATTTCCCCAATAATTTTCCGCAAAAAGACAGGACAGCTGCATTGGTAAAAATATCGCAAGCATTCGATGATGTTGAAGCAATCGAAAAATGGATGACTCGAGAAGAGATATTAGCTTTAGAAGATAACGATTCTTTTTCCAGACGCATGCGTAATATGATCCATCCAGAGAAAAGTCCGAATGTAATTGTAGTCATAAAAGAATATTTCAGTGAACGTTTTCCCTTGGGGGCGACACACGGTACACCCTATGATTATGATACTCATGTGCCTATTATTTTTTCTCATTCCAATATTAGATCTAAAAAAGTAGAAAGAAATGTTGCTACAGTTGATGTCGCTCCAACCATTGCTCGAATAGTTAGAGCAGAAATACCTACTGAAGTGAATGGTCAAGTTTTAAGTGAAGTAATAAAATGATCCGCCTCCAAAAAATCAGTAAATATTTATTTAACCACATTTCTTAAATGCTCTAAATTAGGTGGCTTTATTTTTATAGTTAAGACTCATTTGGAGTAATATAATGTCAGATAGTTTACACAAATTTACAGATTCGAATTTTGATGCAGAGGTAGTTCAATCCGACCAGCCCGTATTAGTGGATTTCTGGGCGGAATGGTGCGGCCCCTGTAAAATGATAGGTCCGGTGATCGAAGAGATCGCTGGCGATTATGCTGGTAAAATCAAAGTCGGTAAAGTGGATGTGGATGCCAATAACCAGATCTCCATGCAATACCGCATAACCAGTATTCCAAACCTGCTTATTTTTAAGGACGGCGGCGTGGTGGATTCCATCGTTGGCGCCGTACCGAAGCAGGAAATAACAAAACGATTAGACGCAGTTCTTTAACAAACAGTTATATGAATCGTAAGGTCATAATCATCGGATCCGGGCCGGCCGGACTGACAGCTGCTGTGTATGCAGCACGGGCCAATTTAAAGCCTCTTGTTTTTGAAGGCAGTCAACCCGGCGGACAATTGACGATCACAACCGACGTTGAAAATTATCCCGGTTTCCCAGATGGTATAATGGGTCCAGAGCTTATGGACCTTTTTCGCAAACAGGCACAGCGCTTCGGCGCAGAATGCCACTTCAAGCACGTTTCCAAAGTGGATTTCAGTCAGCGCCCCTATAAAGTATGGGTTGGCATTGAAGAATACACCACTGAAACCGTCATTATTGCAACTGGTGCTTCAGCCAGGTTGTTGGGTTTCGAATCCGAGTCCAGACTAATGGGCCATGGCGTTTCTGCCTGCGCTACATGCGACGGATTTTTCTTCAAAGATAAAAAAGTGCTGGTGGTAGGCGGTGGTGATTCCGCCATGGAAGAAGCAACATTTTTGACCAAGTTTGCTTCCGAAGTGTGGATCGTGCATCGTAGAGATGAATTACGCGCTTCTAAAATCATGCAGCAGCGGGCTTTTGATAATTCGAAGATCAAATTCCATTGGAATTCGACACTTGCAAAAATTCATGGCGCAGTTGAATCGGGAGTGACCGGTGCAACGCTGCAAGATACGGTCACAAATGAAACACGAGAAGAAGCATGTGACGGCGTATTTATGGCTATTGGACATATTCCCAATACAAGCTTGTTTGCTGATAGTATGGAGTTAGATAAAAAAAACTATATTGTCTCAAAAAACGGCAGTACAGCTACTGATATCCCCGGAGTTTTTGCCTGCGGGGATGTGCAGGATTCCTATTACCGCCAGGCTGTAACTGCAGCCGGGACCGGCTGTATGGCAGCCATGGATGCCGAACGCTTTATGGAATCAGAAGGCCACTCCTAAACTGACCTGCGATTCATCGCTCAAAGAAAGGAAAGAGTGATGAATAGAAAAACGCTTATTTATGAAGTGCAGGACCTGAAAAAGGTCTACAATAAACGTAATGTCCTTCAAATCGGAAGGTTACAAATTCATAAGGGAACCATCTACGGAATAGTTGGCCCTGTTGGATCAGGAAAAACGTCATTATTAAAACAGCTCTCCGGTTTAGAAAAACAAACCGAAGGAAAACTGCTTTACGATGGACAGGAATTTAAAATATCGTTTTTAGGCAAGGTAAAATCCCCTGATGAAATCAAGTTTTTAACATTTACCGGTTCTAGAAAAAATGAAAGTGTATCCCGTTATTTCAGCAGCAATCATGGCAAACGCAGTGAAGAAATTCGGAAGCATTATTTTAATAAAGGTTTTCGGCGCTTCATGTGGGAGCAAGCCATCGAATCACTTTCACAGGGCGAGTTGACGTGGGTGAAACTGGTGGATGCAGTGGAAAGCGATCCCCGTGTATTGATTATTGATAATTATGGATCTATGCTGGATGAAGAATTGGAACAAGAGATCAGCAGTCGTTTACGCCGCATGAATCGGAACTTGGGCACCACAATTATTCTGTCTGCAACCAATTCGGCGCGTATCCAAAAACTAGTTTCAGTAATGATATTCCTGGATAAAGGTCACATAGCCAAAATACGTTCAGGTAGCCAAAATAAAAGGCCCCAGCGTAAACAAGGACACCAACAGCAACGGCGCCGTTATCGCAATTAATTGGTAGTTGTTAATTTTCTCTTAAATCATAGTAAATTAGTCTAATTATGAAACGTATCATTCGATCTCGAAAAGACAGAATTATCGCCGGAGTCTGTGGTGGATTTGCCGAGTATTTCGGATTAGATCCATCAATAATTCGACTGGCCTGGATATTTTTCACCTTGTTTGGCGGGTCCGGAATCCTGGCATATTTATTGGCCATGATTGTGATTCCAGACGAATTTTCAGCGCCGTATTATGAACGCAATAATGTGACACCACAGAAAAATGATAAAACTATTCTCTGGGGAGCATTATTGATCTTTGTTGGGTTAATTTTGTTTTTCATGCACAACGATCTCTTAAATATGATCTGGCGCCGTTTTTGGGATAGCAGTATAAACTTGTTTCTAGCCATTGCAATTTTGGGTTTTGGTGTGTATTTGCTTTATACCAAGCGATCAGAATTAGCATCCATAATGAATGAAGGTACGGGCTTACCCTTGCATCTGTCCAAAGCTGACAACAAAATTGCAGGTGTCTGCGGAGGAATTGCTGAATCCATCCAAGTGGACAGTACCTTGGTTCGGTTTCTTTGGGTGTTTGGTACCTTTATGAGTGCCGGGATTGGTATACTACTTTATCTTGTATTAGCACTAATTCTGCCTTCAGAGCCAGGCGAACAGTCAGGCCGTATTTAATGGACAGTAAGCGTTTTCATGCACTGGCTGAACAATTCAGCCAAAAGCATATACTTGTTATGGGTGATCTTATGCTGGACTCGTACATGTGGGGTCAGGCCAACCGTATTTCACCTGAAGCGCCTGTTCCAGTTGTATCTGTCAAGGAAGTGACCCATAATCCTGGCGGTGCAGCCAATGTAGGCTGGAATATTGCTTCATTATCTGCCAAGGTCACCATGGCTGGAGTTGTTGGAAATGATATCCACGGTGAACAATTACTTACACTTATGTCTGAACGTGGGATGAATGTTGCATCGGTTATCCGTGACACGAATCGTCCAACAACCGTAAAAACACGAGTGATCGCCAATAGTCAACAGATTGTGCGTACAGATTTTGAATCATTGGATGAACTGTCCAACGAATCCTTAGAAGCAGTACAAGCGTCTGTTTTAAAAAATATAAAAGATGTCGACGCTATCATTTTGGCCGATTATAATAAAGGATTGTTTTCAGAAAAAATGATCGGTTCTATTTTATCAATAGCCAATGAAAATAATGTACCTGTTTATGTTGATCCAAAACATGATCATTTTTATTTATTCAAGGGTGTTCGATTATTTAAGCCCAATGCTGATGAATTTGCTCAGGCGATGAATTCAGCTAAGATTGAAGATGCAATCTCAAATTCCGTAATAGCTCAAAAAGAATGGGCTTCGCTTGAAGTGAATGAAAGAGTTGAATTATTGAAAAAATTTGTTTCTGATTTTTTATCAAGAAAAACTCAAATAAGTGAAGAAATTACATGGCAGATTGGAAGGCCAATGTCTCAAGTTTTGAATGAATTAAAAGGTTTCAAGGAAAGAGCAGATTATATGCTTTCAGTTGCTGAAAAAAAATTATCGACGATTAATTTACCAAGAAAAGATGGTTTTAAAAATTATATTAAAAGAATTCCGTTAGGAGTTTCTTTTGTTGTGGCGCCATGGAATTATCCATATTTAACATCTGTAAATTCAATCATACCTGCTTTGGCAGCTGGAAATACTGTAATATTAAAACACTCTGCACAAACACCATTGTGTGCAGAGCAATTATATTTGTCTGCTAAGAATACTCTGCCAAAAAATGTTTTTAGTTATTTACACTTAAATCATGAAGATAGTTTGAAGATTGTTTCTGATAAGAGAATAGGTTTTGTTTCTTTTACGGGTTCTGTAAAAGCAGGTTACGAAGTACAAAAAGCATCGACAAATAAATTTATAAGTATGGCACTTGAATTGGGTGGCAAAGACCCTGCATATATAAGGCATGATGCCGATATCGAAAAATCTGTTGAAAATCTTGTTGATGGTTCATTTTTTAATTCGGGTCAATCTTGTTGTGGTGTGGAAAGAATATATGTAGATCAAAAAATATATCAAAAATTCTTAGAATTATTTATTAACCAAACATATAATTATAAATTGGGAAACCCTCTTAAAAAAGATACTACTCTGGGACCCGTTGTTAAATTATCAGCTGCAAAATTTATTGAAGATCAAATGAATTTGGCCGTTAATCAAGGGGCAAAAAAAATGATTGATGGTTCAAAATTTAACTATCCTAAAGAGCATAAAAACTACATGGTTCCCCAAGTATTGACAAATGTAAATCATGAAATGAAATTTATGGTCGAAGAAACTTTCGGTCCATGTGTTGGAATTATGCCAGTAAACAATGAAAAAGATGCAGTTAAATTAATGAATGATAGTCCTTATGGACTAACCGCCTCTATATGGACAAAAGATATTGAAGTAGCAGAAAAAATTGGGAATGAAATCGATACTGGAACATTTTTTATGAATAGATGTGATTATTTGGATCCTGGTTTGTCTTGGACAGGTGTAAAAGAGACCGGAAAAGGATGTTCGCTATCTGAAATAGCTTATGAACATCTAACAAAACCTAAAAGCTTTCACTTAAGAAAAGTGCTAAAATAAGAAAATGAGATTATCTTTTAAAGGTAAATCAGCAATTGTTACTGGCGCTTGTGGTGGAATGGGTTTTGAAACCACAAAAAAATTATTAAAAAATAATATCAAAACACTAATGTTGGATATAAAAACACCTCCAAAATATTTTTTACAAAACAACAGTAAAGTTTTTTTTAAAAAAATTGATATTACCAATTATAAAAAACTAAAAAAAATAATTGATAATTTTTATAAAAAAAACAAATCTGTTGACTATCTAATTAATACAACGGGTGTATTATGGTTTGATAAAGATATTTCCTCAGTAAAAATTGATTTTTCAGTTTGGGACAAAGTGTATGAAATAAACCTTAAAACTATGGTTTACTTATCCAAAATAGTGATACCAAAAATGGTGAAAAATAATTTTGGTTCAAT
>CATMBH010000047.1:0-8365 GCA_950063985.1 uncultured Fidelibacterota bacterium | reverse complement strand
CTTGATGTGGATAAATCACAAACTGTATTTGTTTTGAAACGGAGTATGAATCCCGGTTATGCCGGTATTGACAACGAGTTGTTTTATAAAGACAATACCATTATGATCTTTGGCGATGCCAAAGATACCGTTTCCCGCTTAATTGCGGTACTGAAGTAATCTTCAGTAACCTCTCTTAAATAAACTAAAATTCAACCTTCCTTTACGTGTAAGTATAATTACATGTGCAACCGTTATTCTATTGACTATGGGAAAATTGCGCCATTTTTTTAATGGAATTCCTACTTCAACCAAGGAAGTAAAAAAAGAATTGAAAAAGAATAAGAGTGGAGAAAACTCTATGAAGCTAACAAAAAATCGTAAACAAAATGGTTTTACCATGATCGAGATTATGGTAGTGGTTGTGATTGTTGCTATCCTGGCCGCTATTGCTATTCCAACTTATGTGGAATATGTGAAAGGTGCTTATGCATCAGAAGCAAAATCCGTTATCGGTAATATCGATAATGCCTCCAAAATGTATTTCCAGACCTACGGTGAATGGCCCGGCGATGTTGAAGAACTGGAACGCAGTGGTCAACTGGAAGTAGATCGTTCTACAAAATTGAAATGGACCTTTGCACTTTCTTTGAGTGATGACGGTGGCCAGATCACTGCTGAAAGCACTGAAGAAATGAAAGGCGGACCTGGAAGACTGGTCGTGTTCGATCGTGCCCGGGGTAGATACCTGGGCTACGGTTCACCAGATGAAAACCAATAATCTATGAAAATTGACGAATTGCTGACGTATGCTCTGGAAAGCGGGGCTTCGGATCTGCACTTAAGTACAGGGTCAATCCCCATGGTGCGCATCAACGGTATCATGAAACCGCTAAATATGGAAGCCATCACCGCAAAGCAGATTGATGGTGTTATGCCACAGGTCATGAATGATGATCAAATCAATAATTTCCGCAATGCTAAGGAAATTGACTTTTCATATCGCATTGATGGTAAAGGCCGTTTTCGTGTGAATTTTTTCGAACAAATCCGCGGTATATCATGTGTGTTCAGAGCTATACCGGAAGTTCCCAAAAACTTTGATGAATTAGGCATTCCACCTATTATGACAACCTTATCTATGAAAGATCGTGGGTTGATCTTATTGACAGGTCCCACCGGATCGGGTAAAAGTACCACATTGGCTGCCATGGTCGATCACATCAACCAGAATCGTCAATGCCACATCATCACAGTTGAAGATCCCGTGGAATATTTTCATCATTCCAACCAAAGTCTCATCAACCAGCGAGAACTGGGAGCAACGACCCATAGTTTCGCAAATGCCCTACGGGCAGCTCTCCGTGAAGATCCCGATGTAATCCTTGTAGGTGAGATGCGGGATCTGGAAACGATTTCGCTGGCTCTGACCGCAGCGGAAACTGGTCATCTGGTTATGTCTACTCTGCATACATCCAGCGCAGTAAAAGCTGTGGACCGTATTATCGATATTTTCCCATCCAGTCAAAAAGGCCAGATCCGTTCTATGATGTCAGAGAGTCTTGAGGCAGTGGTCGCACAGAAACTTATTCCAACGAAAAACGGCAAAGGAAGAATTCCAGCTTGTGAAGTCATGATCGCTACAACTGCGATTCGTAATCTAATTCGGGAAGACCGCATTTATCAGATTGAATCTGTGATGCAGTCCGGTGGAGTGGAAGGTATGCAGACATTGGATCAGGATCTGCAACGCTTGGTTGCACAAGGACATATAGAACGAGCAATGGCTGCGCAAATTGCAAATAATTCCAAACTCTTTGAAGCCAACGTTTTATAATGAAACGCCGTTTCCAGTCTGGTTTTTCATTTATTGAAGTTATGATCGGTGTGGTGATCATCAGCGTCGCTGCCTATGGGATGGTTTTAAGCGCTACTCATGCCCGTGGTGTTTTACGTGCTTTGGCTATTAAGGAAAGAGCTGTGGATGAACTCACTGGTTATGTGGAGCACATGAAAGGCCGCATTGCTGATGGTAATTTGACACTTTCGGAAAAGTCAGGCGACTTCATGGGTGAAACTGTATTTCTCTATGGCGATGATAATACGAATGTCAAAATTCCTGCCAAAATCTATTATGAGAACATTACGCCTGTTTATACCGATTCAGTCAGTTATATTGACCGCTATTTGCTCCACGCCTGGATCGAATGGGAGGATTTTTCTACGCCAAAAACAAAATTTACCAAGCGCGCTGATATAGAAATGGTCATGCTGGAGTTTCCACAATGAGACGCTTGAAAATTCCTAAATGGCAGCCCGGATTGACCCTCATCGAAATGGTTACAACAATTGTTATTTCAGGAATTATGTTTCTTGGGTTAGGGTTGAGCCTGAGGACGATCATGTACCATTACCAGGATGATACCGTGCTGCAGGAAGTCCGTCTTTACGGCAATACCGTTATGCGTGAAATCATGAAAGAAATCAGCCTGGCACGGTTTATTGAATTTTCACCTATCAATAATTATGAAAGAATATTCTTAACCAAATATGATAATTATGGCAATCCAACTAATACAACGATTACGGCCAATGCCATCGATGGCGTTCTTTTCAATTATCAACTGCCATTGAATGGTACACTACCATTGCCGAAAAAAGGAAGATTTCGCAACAATAATCAGCGCAATATTACTTTAAGGGAATTTGACGCCTGGGAAACGAAGGTTGTCAGTTCAAAACTGCAGCGTTTCGCCCAATCAACAGTCACCTTACTGCTGGAATTGGAAGTGGAAACAGAAAATGCTCCCGGTGGCAGGCAGATTGAAATTCTCCGTTTTCAGCGTAAAGTGTTTATGTCCAATAAGTACATCAGTATGGCATCTTCAAGCGGATCCATGAGACCTACATCATGAAGCATTTTTCCAGAGGATCCGTTACGCTCACTGCGGTCATTTTCATTTTTGTGAGTTTACTGATGACAACCAGTTATTTGAAATATGCTATGTCTGCGGGTGTTATGCAGAAATATCGTTTCGAGGAAACCAAAGCGCTATATCTTGCGGAAACAGGTATCAATGTAGAAGCATTGCCTGTACTACCAAAAGTTACCAGCCCCATGCTAGTCATTTCTGACGATGTCCAATTCAGAAATATGGGTACTTATAGTGATGTATACTGTTCAACATTTACTGATAATATGGGCCAGACTATCTTTATGGCAAGGGGTAAGGGAACAAGTTATTTCAAAAATACAATGGGTCAACCTGTGAGCATTGTCCGGGAAGCAAACCTGCAAATGATTCCGGAGAGTTTTGCCCATTTTATGTATTTTACAGAATCAGAAGAACCTGGTGGGGGGCCTGGTTTAGGCAGTTATGTTTCATTTGGCGGCAGTGATATTTTGGAAGGCAAAGTTCATACCAACGGACAAATGCAAATGAGCAACTGGGGTTGCCCGGATTTTACAAATGCGCGCGTTGCGGCTGCCCAGGGAATAGCTTACAATAATTGTGATCCCGATCAATGGTTATCGGCAAATGATGAAGCTGAAGAAATCAGTTTTCCCCCTAACAATGCACATCAACGGGCCATCGAAAATGCGGATTATGTTTTCACCGCGGATGATTTACTATTTCAAAGTTCCGGTAGGGATACACTCATAATGACCGAAATAGAATTTGTGGATAATGGCTTTATGATTTCGCAGTGGGCATATCAAATCCCGCCCCTCGGCGCCGAGGGACCGCCGCCTACTACCTTCCGCTGGGACTTGGATACAGCACCCAATTTGTTAAATGACAGGCGCATTGCTTTTGATGCTCCCTGGGATACGCTCACTGGATTATACTTTACCGATACTCTTTTCATCGATAATGAAGATGTGGATGGTAATGATATATCAAATGTTTTAGCTGATTATGAAGTCGGTGATACGATTTCTGTTTTTGCTGCTGATCCGGATTCCAATAAGAATTGGTTTGGCGTTATTACAGACATCAGTACAAATGTGAGTGGTGCCATTTTTACCATTTCTAATTTGATGCAATCCTTTGAGAATGGTTTTGTTGATGCCGAAGAAGTGATACTGAGTTTTCTCGCTTCCCCGGACAATACTATTCCCTTCAACCGCTTTGCGAATTATCACAGCCATCTTAATGACGGCTGGAGTTTATGCGACACCAGCGGTTTTCATCATTTTGATTTTGATATACCGCCAGGTGGTCCTGATATAATGCCATCAACCATGTATTATGCAGGCGAGCAGACAGTGATTTATGTTCGTAATGGGCAGGTTCGTGTCAAAGGTTCTGTGGATGGCCAATATACAATTGTAACCGATAAAAATACTTATTACCGCCGTAGCGATGATTTTACTATTTGGGACCGTGTCTGGAACAATATCTGGATTGTGGATGATCTCATTTACGAAGATTCCAATCCGATGACAGGTGAAGTAGTTTATGGCACACCAAATAGATTAGGTTTATTCTCTGGTGCGAATATTATTTTGGCAAATACTGTAGCTAATGGAGCACGTAATAGCAATAATGGTATAGATATAATTGTCAATGCTGCAATGCTGGCTTCAGAAGGTTCCGTTGTTGCCCAATACTGGCAAAATACAATTTCAAATGCAGCATACAATGGCCCCAATCCAGCTAACCCGGCAACTTCATTGGGTGACGGCCGCGGGCCCCGAAGAAATCCAGATTCCTTTATGCCGTCTTATACGGGCAATAGTGATATAAGGGGCTATTTTCGTTTTTGGGGTTCAATGGCCCAGAAGAAAAGAGGCTATATGAAGCGTAATGCGCCGGGGCCGTATAACATTTCTCCTGGTATTGGTTACGATAAAGATTACCATTATGATTATAATTTTACAGATTTTTCTATCCCGCCGTATTTCCCGCCAGCTTCCAGAGCAGATGGATCTATGGTACTGGTCATAAAAGCATATGGGGAAATCCCTACAAATACAAAAGAAGGAACAACACAATGATTCTCGGCCTCGATATTGGCAGACAGTACATAAAGGCAGTTGTGCTTGATAAAACAAAGGGTGGACATAAACTGGTGAACCATGGTTTGCGGCTGGTTCCGGAACCAAACCAGACGTTTGACCCCGAAAAAATTTCTCAACCGCACTGGGTGATGGCTGTACGTGAACTGATGAAAGAAATGAAAATCAATCCCAAACGGGTCAAGCATTTAGTAACGAGCTTGAACGGGTCTCATGTAAGCGTGAAACAAATTACGACCATGGATATGCCGCAGGAAGAATTGCATTCATCCATGACTTTTGAAGCTCGGAAGCATATTCCCATGGATGGCTCGGATGCTGTGATCGATTACCAGATTTTTGGTTCAAACCCCAAGGAAGTGGATAAGATTGATGTGGCGCTTGTGGCCTGCACCAAAAAAACATCCAGCGCCCATATTGAATTGCTCAAAGAAATCGGCTTTAAACCGGGCATTATAGATGTGGACCCCATCGCCATAATGAATTCTTATTCATATGCCAATGATCTTCCGGAAGAAGGTGCTGTGGTTTTGCTGGATATTGGTACGGTTTCCAGTGCTTTGACAGTATGGGGCAGGAAAGATGCGTTTTTTACGCGTGATTTACCTATTGGTAGTCATGAATTTGTGAAAGCGCTTGCTACCAAATTGGATAAGGATTATGTCAGTTCTCTTGATGAATTGTTGAAAGAAGGTGTGAATTGTTTTAATTCCAGCGATACTGAAGAAACAGACAGCGGTATTGGTATTGCTGAACGCACTGTTTTTGACAACTTCGTTGAAGATATTCGCCGTTCGCTGCGATATTATGCGAAAACCACAAACCAGAGCTTTTTCACACATTTCTTTTTAACGGGTGGTGGTTCAGCCACTGAAGGGTTGGCTGAATTAATTCAAAGCAAATTGAATCTGGAAGTGAGCGTATTCAACCCTATGCAGTCATTTGAGGGGTATGATGAAGAAGCAATAGTCAATCCAGCCCAATATACTGTAGCTGTTGGTTTAGCTTTACGGGGTGGAGGGTTTGACACATGATAAAATTTATCTCCATCAACCTGAACCAATCTGAAAGCCGGGAAACCATCCGTGAACAATGGAAAAACCGCAGCCGCTGGTTTATGTTTGGCCTGATTACATTACTGCTATTATTTGTCAATGTAGAAACATGGTGGATTGGCCGCGGTTATTCCAAATTGATCGAACGCAAGGAATCTGAAATAAGAGATGTAAAAATCCAAATCAGTACTCTGCGTAAAGAAGGTAAAAACCTGTCCAAAGCAGATATCATGTCCTTAGCTGAACTGGAAAATAACCGCATCCTGTGGGCCAGGAATATGCAGCTCATTGGTGAAATGACCCCGGAAGACATGGCCATCACTTCTATGAAGTATAAAAATGATAAGATCATTATTGGTGGTATAGCTGTAGTCTATGAAGATGGAAAAAATTTTGACATCATTCATGACTATATAAACAGACTGAAACGAAATAAGAAACTCGGAGAAAATTTCTCAAAAATTAAATTTAACCAAGGATCATTAAAAACGATCAGAAACCAGAAAATAGTGGAATTTGTTATTGAAGCAGCTTTAAGGGTTACTGCTAAAAAGCAAGGGAATATTTCATGAAAAATCGTAATAGCATGATAACCCTCAACTTATTTGGTTTAACCATTCTTTTCTGGCTGAATCAAGGCTGGTTGATCGGTGATAAACCACTTGATTTAAAAGCATTGGAAATGGAACAGCAGGAATTAAACGAGCAATTAATTAGTGCCCAGATTTTGGCCAATAAACTTGACCAGGTCTTTACACTTTTTGACGAAAACCTGGCCTTATCCAAACAGGATTCATTAGCTGAGGACGCGTCAATTCCTTTTCTGAAAAACCTGACCGAAACAATGAATAATCTGGAAATTACTTTGCTGAATGTGAAGCCCAAGCCCAGAGTAGAGAAGGGTAATTTTTTAAGAACACCTTATGAATTAATTATTAAATGTACTTATGACCAATTAGGGAAATTCATGGCTGAAATAGAACGGTCCTCCCGGTTAATCACCATCGATGAGTTTAATGTTAAAAATGGAATTGAACGCGTTAAAAGAACGGCCAAGGAAGAAGACCTGTTAAAACAGGTTGTTGAAATTCATCTGGCAACATTGACACTCGTTAAATCCAATCCAAAGGCGATTTAATGAATAATAGAAATAAAACCATCTGGGTTATTTTAGTCATTTTGAGCGTGATTTCTATCGGGACATCCAGTATTAAACTATATCCCTTGAATGAAAAATGGGAAGCTGCAAAGAAACGGGCTGATAATTTACAGTTTGGCGCAGATGAGCAATTGGAAGGCGTGATCGATTTTCTTGAAAAACGCTTAAAGGAACGAAATGCCTTTGATTTTACTTTGGAAAAAGAACCGCTGCGTTTAACCAATGTTTTGTATCTCACAGATGCCCAAGGACGAATGCTGCGCTATAGAAATAAAAACAAACTGCGCGTAACCCATATTATTGATGGTACATCAACTCAATATGCAGGGATTCAATACCGTGGTGTAAACTACACAGTCGTGATTGGTGATTCAGTTGCCGGCGGTGAAATTGTTTGGATTGATGCAGATGAAGTTGTCATTGTCAAAGGAGAGTCTAAATATCACTATTCTGTTGCAGGATTAGCTGAAGAGGAAAATGTAACCATGGAAAATAATTCAAGGAATGAATTCTAATATGAAGAAAATTCTTATTTTATCATACATATTTATACTAAGTGCCGGGCTGTTAGCACAAGAGAATCCCAGTACGATTTCTGCCAGGGAATCATTAAAACCAACCTTGGTGACTATTAATGCGGAAGATGCATATTTACCAAGTATTCTTAGAATACTGGCAAAAGAAAGCGGCTACAATATTGTCACGGACCCAAATGTGAATCGCATGGACAAAATATCCATTCATATGAATGACGTACCCATCGAGCAAGCCATCAATCTTGTCGTACGTGCCGTTGGCTTGAGTTATGAAATTGTCGGGAATTCATTTCTCATTGCTGAGCACAAAAAGCTGATGGAAGAAGTGGGTATCACATCACACGTTGTGGAATTGAAATACGCCGATGCAGCGGAAGTGAAAATGTTTCTACAGGATCTGACGGATCAAATCCAGGTGGATACATCAGGCAATAAACTGCTCGTGAATGCTTCACCCAGGAAAATTGCTGAAATAGAGGAAGTTATTCGCAAGATCGATCAGCCGGCCACGCAAATTATGCTGGAAGTTCGACTCATAGAAGTGGCTGTTGATGTGGATGAAAACTTGGGCATTGACTGGTCAAAACTGGCCCATTATACAAATATTTTCGCT
>CATMBH010000046.1:0-8383 GCA_950063985.1 uncultured Fidelibacterota bacterium | reverse complement strand
AGATTTTTCAGAAAACGGCACACATAGATTTTTAATACAGTATGCCAATGCCATGGGCGGACCGATGTGGGGTATTACTGCTACATCATTATTGGATATCAAAGCAAAGCCCTATGACCGTACAAAATGGGGTTTACTTGAAGAAAACAAAAGCATTGCATTATGGGCTAATATGCCCTACAACACTGGCAACAACATGTCCAGCAATCATACTTTTGGCGGGAGTATAAAATTTACAGATCGCAATGCTAATGTGATCAAAGATGTGGATGATGAAACAGACGAATTGATATATTTAGATACAACCCGTTATTTAGCCATGCCTGTTTCCGGGAAGGAAGGATTGCTTAGCTTATCATATACCTGGTTGAGCCGTCGTCCCCATGCGCGCAATGCCATGATCCCCAAGCAAGGGCAAGGCCTTGACCTGACCTTGGAATATGCCAATTCCGGTCTCTATGGAGTTTTTGATTATACCCGCATCACTACTGATGTTTTCATCAATTTGCTGCCCCACAAAAAAAGCCCTGTGGTTATTTTTGGGCGCATTAAATCGGTGACCATGCTGGGGAATAAACCGCCGCCCCAGGATATGCCAGCTATAACGAATGATACACCCATTTATATGGGCGGTAGTAATATTTTGGGTTCGGATGAGGTGATTCACCTACGCGGCTGGGATGACTGGCGCTTGGGTGATCGTCTTGTCTTTGGTACGTTTGAATCACGCATAGGCTCACCACAAGCATCGCTGGCAGCATTTCTTGATTTTGGTAACGCTTGGTATGCAGATGAAGAAAAAACCGATTGGTTATTCACGGGTGGTTATGAATTACGTTTTAATGTTTTGGGCTTTGTGCTGGCATACGGCACAGCACAGGATTTCAACCGCTGGAAAGATAAAGAAATTCCGAATAACTACCTGCGCCTGACGCTTGTAAATCCTTTTTAATCTTTAGGGATTCAGAATCATCTGGATCAGGGACAAAGCATCGATGATATTTAAATTCCCGTCCTGATTGATGTCAGCAGCATAAACCTGTATACCATTGGGCTGAATATACCCAAGAATAAAATCTACGATCTGTAAAACATCGTTGATGGAAAGTTCACCATCGAAATCTACATCTCCCATCATTACATCTACATTGACCCCATTTAACACAAAAATATCATCTACTGCAGCTTCCACCAGTGACCCTTCGCCGCTGTCATCAGCTATAAAACGCACCTGCACCTGATCAGACAGATCAATGTGCTGGTTCAATAAAAACTGTCTGTACAGCCAGGATGCTTCAGATTGGCTGGTGCGTTCCAGATCCACCCAGTTCTGACCATCGGCCGTAACCTGAACCACCCAGTCATCCGCGTTGGGGGCATTGCCCAGGTTATTGGAGTACCAGCGCCAATATCCAAAAACCGGGTTAACAGCTCCAGTTAAATTCATAACAGGGGTAATAAGTGTTGTTGCACCGTTATCAACGTCGTCATCACCGGCATTGGAGCCATCAAATGGCGCGTTGCCGGTAACAAAAGCGATGATACCATCGATAGTGTGGTCATCTTCGGGCTGTAATTGCTGGCCATTGTTCGTTGTACCAATCGGATCTTCCCTGACCCAGATACCACTGGTGGCGCCGTCTGAAGCGATACCAAGAGTCCACCCTTGGTCAGATTCACTATCATCTGAAAAAAGTACCGGGAATGAAGCAAGGTCACCGATCAAAAAGAAATGATGAATATCAGGAGCTGTCTCTGGAGAAAAATATTCATTCCCATCCACATCGACCGCATGGATATAATAAGTGATAACCGATCCCGGAGGCTGTGCGGGGATGGTAGCGATGTATTCATTTGGTTCATTTCCTGGAGCCATGGCAGTGCTTATCTCAACAGCACCAAATGAATACACTACTTCTGCAGAAGAAATCGTTGAGTTTAAAGATAGAATAATCGCTTCAATGTCAATGGGATCAGCCGCTGTTTCCATGTTCTGGATCGGAGAATGTAATATTCCGAAAGCAGGTAAGGGAGATGGAACGTTGTGCTGGTCAAAACCATCAATAATCTCCTGAAAATAAGGTGTACCATTCAAAATGTTTCCATCATTATCGTCAGCGGTAAGGACTTCAATTAATAGATCCGGTACGGTATATGGTCGACCCACCATGGCAAAACGGAACAGTGAATCCGAATGTGCTACCGCTGCAGCAGTATCACCAAATGCTGTGATCAAATTTTTCCGCATTTGCCAGAGGGAACCCATGGATAATTGTCCCAAGCAATGGACACTGCCGCCGCATTCGTCGCCTGGGTACTGGAGTGTATTTTCGCCATTTCGTAGGCAGCCTCCCGGTGTGCCGAAGAAAGCATCGCCAAGGCAGGGTGAATTACGCAATGTCATACCAGTATAGTCACTCAAACCTTCACCCATACCTGAAGTGTATGGGGAATCAAACGGATCATATGCAAACTGTGTAATGCCGTGCTGGTATTCGTGGTAAATGACATCAGCCATTTGATCTGTGGCACTACAGCCACCTCCAGCTGAGAACATATTGATCCCATAACCATCCCAATAGGCGTTACAGGGCCAGAGCGCATCCTCAGAACCAATATTCACAACAGCCGGCATAATATAATCCGCACCGTTGAAAGAGGAATCAATATCCTTGATCCAGTCATGAATCAGGTTAGCATGAAAATAGGTATCCCGCTCGCCGGAGATGGAATTGAGGTTGTCAAAATGTACATTAAATGTATCTCCGGGAGTGATTGTTGAAGTTACATAAGCATCACTGGTATTGCTGGCATTCACATTCAGATAAGTTCCTAAAAATTCTACGGATACCTGTCGTTGAGTTGTCCCGGCTTCGATACTGTAGTAACCATTCTCATTTGTATATGTATTGCCAACGTTAGCAACAACAACTTTCATATCTTCCAGGGGTCGCTGTGTTTCTGTACCGTAGGGGACATCTTTCACCTTGCCGGTAATGGTGCCTTGGATTTCAAGTTCTTCCAAACGGTCAAGGATGGAGAAAATTTCACCACTGTGGGCATCTATCCAAATCAAATAATTGCTTACTGATCGTTCAAAACGGTCGGGATCATCATGATGGATAAAAAGTCCTAACCGCCAGGCCAGACTATAATCTCCTAGGCTGTGGGCATAAATAAATAGAACAGGTTCATCAGCAATAACATCCTCGTTATCTAAATCGAATTCTAATATCCCTTCAGCCAAAAGCAGTGCAACATCACTATCGATTTGTGGAATTACATCAATATTTATATCCGGGTAAGTATCTGCTCCAAACCACATGAGTTTATTCTTACTGTATCGAAAATCAATCCGCGATTGGTAAACAGGAATCTGTCCGTAAGTCTGGCGGAAAATTAAATAAACTACATTCCCGTACTTTTCCTGCACCTCTAGTTTAATTTCATCGGCAGGTGTCCTGAATATATCCGGACTATCCTTGATATAATTTATTGAACGTTGAAAAAGATTAGCTTCCTGGCTATGGGGATCATTTTGTGGAAAATTTCTATGTGCTGAACCAAGGGCAGGATCAATTGATATAATACTTTGTTCACCAAATTCAGATTGAATTCTAACAGCTGACACGGGACCATAATGTGCTGGTGTTGATAATTCTGAATTGTCAGCCCGGAGGATAATTAGTAGTGATAATATTAACGCGGTCTTTTTCATTTATTTACCAAACGTACAAACCTGACGGGTAATGATTTTTTCTTAATAACGTTTCCATTATTGTCTTTACTTATGATGCGCAGTGTTTGGCTGAACATAATTTTACCTACAGGAATAACCATTATACCACTGTTGGCCAATTGGTCTATTAGGGCTTCCGGAACTTTTTTGGCACCCGCGGTGACTATAATTCTGTCATAGGGAGCTCCTTTTTGATAACCATTCCAGCCGTTGGCATTGATGACATCCACATTAGCAAACCCCAGCTCTTGAAGCTGCTTACGTGAGGATACAGCCAATTCTTTAATCCGTTCCAGAGAGATAACTTTTTGGGCTAAAGAAGATAAAACAGCTGCTTGATAACCGCAGCCGGTACCCACTTCTAAAACAGAATGCTGTTGTTCTAATTTTAAAATCTCTGTCATATAAGCTACTATATAGGGCTGGCTGATGGTTTGACCAAAGCCAATGGGCAGGGGGCCGTCCATGTACGCTTCATTCTGCAGGTCTTCATTAACAAAGAGGTGGCGGGGAATTGTACCCATGACATCTAGGACACGATTATCTGTAATACCCCGCTGACGCAACTGATTTTCAACCATATCCTTGCGCAAATTTTCCATAAAGGTCTTGTGCATCGTTAAAGATTCAGTTCAATTTCTGCGCCGGATTTTAACCATTATATGAACTACCTGCGCAGATTACTCTTATTTTCATTTTTATTTGTATTCACTCTCGAAGCGAAGGAAAAACCCTATGTATTGCTCATTTCCTTTGATGGCTTTCGGGCTGATTATCTGGACTGGTACAATACGCCAAACTTTGACCGTTTAGCAGAGCATGGAGTAAAAGCAGATGGCATGAAACCAGTTTTTGTATCCAAGACATTTCCAAACCACTATAGTCTTGCCACCGGAATGTTTATTGAAAATCATGGTTTAATTGGAAATCATTTCTACGATAAAAAACTGGGCGAGTATTTCACTCTTTCCGATCGTTCGAAAGTAGAAGATGCTCGGTTTTATGGCGGAGAGCCCATTTGGGTTACAGCAGAAAAACAGGGTGTAAAAACAGCATCTTATTTCTGGGCGGGGTCCGAAGCACCTGTTGGCGGCGTGTGGTCCAGTATCTGGAAGAAATACGATCACGATTTTCCATTTCTGGCGAGGGTTGATTCAGTGGCAAAATGGTTCACCCTTCCAGAGGAAAAACGCCCACACTTGATAATGTTGTATTTTCATGAACCGGATGATGCAGGTCATCGCTATGGCCCTAAATCAGCGGAAACAGAAGCCATGGTTGATTCCATGGATACTATAATGGGAATGATTATTTCTTCAATGGAATCGTTGGATATATATCCACATCTGAACATTATTGTGGTTGCGGATCATGGCATGGCAGCCATCAGCCCCGAGCGGACGGTTGATCTATCCGATTATGTCAAACTATCGGGAATTAAACAAGAAGGTTCCGGTCCGTTTTCAATGTTGTATGGGGAGGATAATCAGAAATTAAACACCATTGTAAAAAAATTAAAAAGTGTGCCCCATATGAGTGTATATAAAAAAGAGGAAATTCCTGATCGATATCATTTTAAAAATCATTACCGTATCAAAGATGTACTCCTCGTGGCAGATGAAGGCTGGTTTATATTAGATAAAAAATATTTTGGGGCGGATAAGTTTAATTTGAAATTCCTCCACGGTGGTACTCACGGCTATGATAATGAATTGCGCAGCATGCATGCCATTTTTTTGGCTGACGGTCCGGCGTTCAAAGATGGGTATTCAAGACCAACGCTGGAAAATATCCACATTTATCCGCTGATAGCAGAAATTTTGGGACTCACCCCTAATGATAAGATTGATGGGAGCTTGGAAAAAGTAAGAGATCTACTTAAAGATTAATTTAGTTGAATAAAAAAATTATTTTCTTAACTATAATAAGAGAACAATAAACTATTGTCCTTGATTTTCAAGAAAAAGGGCTTTATTTATATTGGCAAAGAATTGTTGAAAGAATTCAGGCTCATGGACACCACCGGTACTGAGAATTTTACCATCTTGTTCAATTTCACCACTGGCACTGACTCGGATGTTAATATTTTCTGTATCCATATCATTTAAATTAACGGTCACTTTATAGCGGTAAATCCGTGGACCCGTTGGACCATCTCTACTATTACCACCACCACTTCTCCCACCACCACGAGTAGCTCCATCGTCATTAAAAATCATTGCAACAATGAAAACAACACCAACAGCAATACATGCTTTTTCAAAGTTACTGAGCCCTTTTTCTTCTTCATCGCTCGCTAGTTCTGATTTTTGTTGTTCAGTTGTTCGGCTGGCAGTAATGAGACCGACATCTGAATTCAAAACATTTATGGTATAATCCATATCCTGCAAAGCATTGATAGCTGCTTTTAAAATTGTTTTCATGTCCTTTTGGAAGGTACGGGTTTCCATAGCCCGCGCTATAGCGGTGGGGGGCTTTACGGTTGGTTGTGTTGCAGTACAGCCGATAATTGAAATACTTAAATAGGCTACTAATGAAAAGTGCAGTACTTTGCCTTGCACTGTCTTTGGGTATAATAAACGGTGAAACATTTAGTACTTCAAACTTTGATAGGTATAATCCAGTACATTCTTGTTGTTGTCAAATGTAATTAAGACAGTAAGTGATTTTGATGATGTGCTGGAAGAAGATTTACTGCCTATTCCCCCACCAGTGAACCAGCTAATAGGGTTAAGAATAAAGAATCCAATACCAGACGATGCTTCATCATCACGAGATATGCGGTCATAAGTCCATACTTCCTTGCCTTGCGCATCTTTAGTAATAATATTAGGCGAACCCAATGCCTCTATTACCGCTGATTGACTTTGGCCTTTGAATATTTTGCTTTGCACTGAACCCAGAGTTAGCTTATCAGTCTTATCAGGTTTACTGCCAGCACAACTACATAACAGCATTATAGAACAACTGATAATTAGAATGTTTTTCATATTCTCTCTCCTGCGTATTATTATGTGAGGGTATTCAAGTTTTTTACCACTAGTTCTAAATAAAAGTTCCAGATAAAGAACACTCAAAAACTAGTTATTTTACCTATATCTATCAAAATATTAAAATCTGGTGTAATGTTTTATACGGTTGGAAAAGAAAAAATATGATAATTATAAATAAGATTTGTTTAAATATTTGACTTTGAATTAACCGTAAATATAAAGCGAGTTCCACTTTGTGTTTGTGTCCAATATCACAGAATTATTTCTGCCAACCCAATGATAAATAATATGACTGCGGGCTCTGCTTGCTTGCTGTATAGTAATCTTGCTCAAATCCAACTATGAGTGCCAGTGAATTATTTAAGTGGTATGTTATTTCTGCAAAGATCTGCAACCGCGAAAGATCGTCATCCACTATATCACTGATCTGTTGAAACCATTCGGCATCTAACTTGGAACTAATTTTATTCATTTCATGATCCCAGAATAAACCACCCTTTAAGTAGGATGTCTTTCGAGTATCATTGAGATAGTCAGACATATCATAAGCATGGCCCAATTCGGTATGGACGTGACCTGTATTATAATCACTGATAAAATATCCAATGCCCTGGTTGAAATGATAGCGCAGGTCTAATTCTGCGCGGGTGTTTTTTTGGTAAGAAGCAGTAGTAAAGTTGTAGAGTTTACCATCAGGGTTATATTTCATACTGCTTTTATACCGTATATAAATGTATGAATCATCACCAAGCCCATAGCCAAACAGACGCAAATCACGAAAGGTAACGGGCGACCTGCGATTGAGCCGATAATATGCATGTCCGCCGTTTACACTTTGATCTTGGGATAGTCCTGCACGGGCATACTGGGTCCATTTAGCTGCAGGGGCTTCTTGTTCTTCAGCCGATAAGCCAACAATGAGTAAGATGAGAATAATACATTTCATTGTTTGATTTTTTTGCCGCTTTTCATCAGCAGAATTGCAGCCACAGTAAATAAAATTGTTATGAAAACAGCCATGAGAAAACTGTTATATGGTGATGAATCAGATACTCCAAGTATTGTATAACGAATACCGTTGATCATATAATAGATCGGATTCACGAATGACAGCTCTTGTGCCCATTCAGGCAGCATCTGGATGGAATAAAATATACCCCCCAGAAAACTCAATGGTGTTAAAAAGAAGTTCTGCATCATGGCCAGTTGATCCCAGGTATCGGCCAATTGCCCCAGCAGTAAACCCATGCTGGCAAAAGCCCAGGAAACGAGAAAAATAAAACCAATCGTAGCCAGTGGCTGCTGGACAGGCATATCAATAAGCAGTACTCCCAACAGCATAACAAGTATACCATTTACCATGCCGCGCACTGTGCCGCCAATGATATAAGCCAAACAAATTTCCAGACTGGAAAGTGGTGCTGTTAAGATATCCGGTAGTTGCTGCAGGAGTTTCATTTGCAGCATGGATGAAGATGTGTTGGAACTTGCATTGGTCAGTGTATTCATCATTATCAAGCCCGGTAGGATAAATAGGGTATAGGGAACACCGTCAATTTCACTGATGCGCCGTTCAAGTGTAAAACCAAAGATCAGTATATACAATGCTGATGAGATCAGTCCTGGCAAAACAGTTTGGCGATAAACTGTA
>CATMBH010000045.1:0-8442 GCA_950063985.1 uncultured Fidelibacterota bacterium | reverse complement strand
CCCTTTCACCCTTACCCCGCTAAAAGCGGGGCGGTTTACTTTCTGCTGCACTTTCCATGATCCGCTGCTGCGAACCTCCCCGCGTTAGGGGACATCCTGTTCTGCGGTGCCCGGACTTTCCTCTCTCGGGCTGCAAACACAGGCCAAGAGTAACCATCCGACCGACTCAATTTTTAATAAACGATCTAATTTACAGAATTATTTTCACTATAAAGAAATCTTCCGCACACATCACACCGATGAATTGTAGTATTAGCACGAACTTCCGTCACTTTTTGCATGGGGATATGTGCGCCACATCCGCCGCAACCATTCCCGGAAAGATTCACAACAGCCAATCCATCTCGTGCTTCAAATACGCGATTGTATATTGACACAGTATTGAGATCAATCCCGTTTACCTGTTCTGATCGTTGTTGTTCCAAAATAGATTTTTCTTCAGCAGAATCTGAAATCGCTGATTCCAGTTTTTCCCGGCGAACGGTTAAATCATTCGATAAAGACCCCAGTTCTGATTCCATCGTTTCAACAGATTCCGTTAAAGTTTCTTTCTCTTCCAGGAAAGAGAAGGTTTCTGTTTCAATGGTTGTACGCTCTTCTTTCATATGATCCATTTCATGCATCAATGCATCGTATTGTTTATTGTTGGTCACCAGAAAGAGTTGGTCTTTCAATTTATTGACCTTGTCGTTGATCTCTGCGATACGGACTTCCCCTTTGTGAGATTCGACTTCAAGTTCCTTCATTCGCTCTTTATTTTCTACCAGTGAATTTTTAATAGATTCTTCCTGTTGATTCAATTCGTCCACTTTGGATGGCAGGTCGCCCAGAAGGTCATTCAGATCTCTTAATTTTGTATCAATCCCTTGTAGTTCAATGAGTTTTTCCATAGACATAGTTACCTCAATGTAAAAAAAATGCACCGCTGACGGTGCATTCTACATATTTTATCTTCTGATCCAGTTTCCTGTGTTGGTCCCGCATGACTTCCCACGGGCACGGGTACTATGAATCTTGTTTGAATTATTTTTTTCATAATTAACTTGGGAATTTACCGATATTAGCCCTGATTATGAATCAATAAATCTCTGATATGTTTTTATTTTTAAGCCTGTTCTGGGAGAAGAGTTTCGGCTTCTTCAACCGGCATATGAATCGTGTGGCTCATACCGCCAACGCCTTCTCGATAAAGGGTAACTGTATCGTCAATAATTTCAGCAACTTTCCATTCCTGGTCATCTATAAGAACCCGATCTCCAACTTTAATCAGAACTTCTTTTTTAACTTGGAATTCCGTGGTTTCTCTCATGGGTGAAAATTGCCTAGAAATAACCCATAAAAACAAGGAGCACAGACGAAAATCTGAATAGGCTAAAGGACGGATTTTCTTTAATCTCATCCTGTTATTTTGAACCCTTTTTATCATTTTTGATCTATGTCCGATTCTTTTGTTAAACGTCACCTTGGTCCCAGGGATGCCCACATCCAGGCTATGCTCACTGATCTTGGATTCTCTTCTTTAGATGAACTCTCCACGGCTGTGGTCCCGGAAAATATTCTTACGGATAAGCCACCCGATCTTCCGACTAAAAAATCTGAACCGGAGACCATCAAACAGCTCCAGGAATTGGCGAGTAAGAATTCTGTATTTCGTTCTTACATTGGCATGGGATATTATGGCACTGTCGTTCCCGGCGTCATTAAACGGAATATTTTAGAGAATCCCGGCTGGTACACCCAATACACACCTTATCAAGCGGAGATCAGCCAGGGACGCTTGGAAGCATTGCTGAATTTTCAAACCATGGTTTCTGATCTCACCGGACTTCCGTTGGCAAATTCTTCTTTATTAGATGAAGGTACCGCAGCGGCAGAAGCTATGCTCATGTTTTTTAACGCCACCCGGGATCCAATTAAGACGACCTTTCTGGTGTCAAATAAATGCCATCCACAAACTATTGATATTTTAAAAACTCGATCTGAACCATTAAGAATTGAATTAAAAATATCAGATCACAATCAATTCAAATTTAATGACTCTGTCTTTGGTGCCTTGGTTCAATATCCCGATACGGAAGGATCCATTCAGGATTATACTGACTTGTGTGATTCCGCACATGAAAATAAATCTTATGTATGCATGGCCACAGATCTACTGGCATTAACACTTCTCAAATCACAGGGAGAAATGGGCGCCGATGCTGCCGTTGGCAATGCCCAGCGGTTTGGTGTACCCATGGGGTATGGCGGACCCCATGCTGGTTTCTTCGCGACTTCGGAGGAATTTAAACGAAAGATCCCTGGAAGAATTATTGGTGTCTCCCAAGATGCTCATGGTAAGCCAGCACTTCGTATGGCACTCCAGACTCGGGAACAACATATTCGCCGAGAAAAAGCCACATCCAATATTTGTACAGCTCAAGTTCTGCTGGCGATCATGTCCGGAATGTATGCGGTATATCATGGCCCCAATGGATTAAAAGAGATGGCAGAACGGGTTAACTTTTTAACAGCTAAACTGGCGACATCCTTAGAAAAGTCCGGATATGAATTAGTTCACAATGATTTTTTTGATACGATTCGATTTAAGGTAGATGGCTGGAAAGAAAAAGCCGAAGCACTGCAATTGAACCTCCGGGATTTTGAAGATGGCACAGTTGGAATCTCCTTAGATGAAACAACAACAGAAACCCACATCAATGAACTCTTAACCGTATTCAGAGCAAAAAAAATAGATGAGGTAGGCTCTACCATTCCTGCTAACCTGATTCGGATATCATCATATTTGGAACACCCGGTTTTTCATGCTCACCGATCAGAAACTGAAATGTTGCGGTATCTTCATACCTTAGAGTCAAAAGACCTTTCACTGAACACTAGTATGATTCCTCTGGGTTCCTGTACTATGAAACTGAATGGAACAACGGAAATGGAAGCTGTCACATGGCCGGAGTTTGGGAATATCCATCCTTTTGCACCCGAAACACAAACAGGTGGGTATAATGAACTTATTACAGAGTTGAGTAACTGGCTCATGCAAACCACAGGCTTTGATGCCATTTCAATGCAGCCCAATTCAGGAGCACAGGGAGAATATGCAGGTTTAATGGTCATTCGAGCCTACCATAAAGCCAATGGGAACGCCCATAAGAATATTTGTTTGATTCCAGCGTCAGCCCACGGAACCAATCCTGCATCTGCTGTCATGGCCGGTATGAAAGTGGTGGTGATCCAATGCGATAAACACGGGAATATTTCAGAAGATGATCTGAAGGAGAAGGCTCAAATTTATTCAGATAATCTTGCAGCAGTGATGGTTACCTATCCTTCCACACACGGTGTTTTTGAACACAAGATCAAAGAAATATGCCAAACTGTACATGACCATGGCGGACAGGTATACCTGGATGGAGCTAACCTTAACGCAATGGTTGGTTTATGTAAACCAGGAGAATTCGGCGGCGACGTGATGCACATCAATCTGCACAAAACATTTTGCATTCCCCATGGTGGCGGAGGACCGGGTATGGGGCCGATCGTTTGCAAAGATCATTTAGCGCCTTTTTTGCCTGGGCATACTCAAATTAGTACGGGCGGGGATAAAGCAATCCCTGCGGTTTCAGCTGCGCCATTTGGCAGCAGCAGTATTTTACTCATTTCCTGGGCCTACATGGCCATGATGGGCGGCGACGGGCTCAAGAAAGCAACACAGGTAGCGATCCTGAATGCAAATTATATGGCTAAAAAACTGGAAGATCATTTCCCAATTCTTTTTCGTGGAATAAGCGGATTATCAGCTCATGAGTTCATTATTGATATTAGGCCAATTAAGGATAAATCTGGCATTAACGAGGAAGATATTGCCAAAAGACTCATGGATTATGGTTTTCATGCCCCCACCATGTCCTGGCCGGTACCAGGCACTATGATGATCGAACCCACAGAGAGCGAATCAAAAGCTGAATTAGACCGCTTTTGTGAAGCTATGATTGCCATCAATAAAGAAATTGATGATGTTGTGGCCGGGAAACTTGATCCAATTGATAATCCATTAAAAAATGCACCACACACGGCAAGGTACGCAATGTCTGATGAGTGGAAACATGAGTATTCCAGGCAAAAGGCCTGCTTTCCAGGAAATTGGCAGAATGAGCATAAATACTGGCCATCGGTTGGTCGGGTGGATAACGCATTTGGCGACCGAAACCTTATCTGTACCTGCCCCCCTATTGAAGATTATGAAAACTGAAATGTTATTGTTAGGTTTTGATAGACACCTTGGTAATCCCGTTTATTAGATTATAGATAAAATCATAATAAAGCTATAATGGAGAGGATTTATCTTTCTTGAATAATATGTTGTAAATTAATAAATAATATGAAAACACCAATTTCATTACTGCCAATTGTTTTATTGATCTTTTGGTCCTGCGAAGAGAAGAAGGATGATGAAACTATAGACACAACCCCTCCTAGCGTCTCTATTACATTTCCAAATAACAATTCCACAGTTAATGACACAGTCGTCATTGCTTGTGTATCAACCGATGATGATGAAGTTGAAAAAGTTGAACTCTGGATCAATGGTGATTCAACTGGGGTAGCTGACAGCACTGCACCCTTTACCCTTACATGGATAACAAATAATTATGAGAATGGCGAATACACATTATTTGTCCGTTCTTATGATAAAACTGGCAATATTGCGGATAGTGAAACAATAATTTTATCAGTAAATAACATTTTAGTCTTTAATGCTACTTTTGGATCGGAAGATATAGATGATGCCGGATATTCTATTTTACAGACAGCAGACAGCAGCTATGTCATCTTAGGCAGTACTGGAGATGATATCTTGCTGATTAAGACAGATCATGAAGGCAATGAACAATGGAGTCATGAATACGGCGGCAGCCAATTTGATGAAGCTCGGCATATCCTGCAAACATCCGATGGCGGATATATCATTTCTGGTACAACAGAATCGTATGGTTTTGGCGGCAGTGATATCTGGCTGATCAAGATAGATCCTACAGGTTTAATAGAATGGAACACCTACTTTGGTGGTACAAATACTGATCAAGGTGGGCAGGTGCAGCAAACGACAGATGGCGGTTATATTTTAATAGGGAACAGTGATTTTTCAGGTAACGGCGATCAGGATATCTGGTTAATAAGAACAAATTCTCAGGGAGATTCACTTTGGACAAAATCCTTTGGTGGAACAGATTTGGAGCTTGGAGTTGATATTCAGGTACTTGAAGATGGTGGATTCATTCTTCTAGGCAGTACAGAATCTTTCGGAAATGGTGGTGCCGATATTTGGATCATTAAAACAGATTCAAATGGAAATGAAGAGTGGAACCATTCCTATGGAGGGGGGAGTGATGACTATGGACAATCCATACTGCAAACATCTGACGGTGGTTACATTATACGATCTGTTATAGAATCATTTGGAGATGGGAATACAGCTGTTGGCTTACTTAGAATTAGTTCAACCGGAGAAGAAGTATGGAGCAAAACATTTGGTGGAAGTGGCGGGGCAGGCGGTAATGCACTTCGGGAAACTAATGATGGTGGCCATGTTTTGATTTGCCATTCTTATGTTCATGGAAACAGTGCTTATGATATCTGGTTAATTAAAATTGATGGCAATGGTAGTGTGGACTGGACTAAAACCTTTGGAGGAATAAACCATGATCATGGATTCTCAGTCTTGCAGGCAAACGATGGTGGATATATTTTAGCAGGAAGTACTCATAATTTTGGCCATGGGGATATCAAATCCAGCGATGTGTGGTTAATCAAAACTGATCATCAAGGCAATACTGCATCATTTGGAGAATAGATTGGTTATCTATTTATGATTACAGGTTGTAAGGTATAAGCTTTGATCAAAGAAATGTTACTTTAACAGTAACATTTTTTTTGTTTGAGTAAAACTTTTGGTGTTCATTCTTGCAAAATAAACCCCTGAAGCCATCTGCCTCCCAGAATGGTCAGCTCCATTCCAAGTGACTGTGTGATATCCATAATTTTGTTCTTTATTTAAAAGAGTTGTTACTTCCTGACCTAACACATTGTAGATGGATATGATTATTTTGGATCGTTTAGGAAGTGTATAATTCATCTTAGTAATCGGATTAAATGGATTGGGATAGTTCTGGCTTAAAGAATATACAGAAGGAATATTATTTAATATTTCTTCAGTCATTTTAGCCACATATTCTATATCACCAGCCACAAGCTTTAGATCATATGCAAGATTTGGATCCTTTTTAATTGCTAACCCCTGGTTTAAAATCTCATGTGATACTTTACGTTCCTGAATATCAACAATAGCTATACGAAGACCTTCTGGGATAGAACCCTTCAATACGCCTGAAAGTACCATTGATCTTTCGTCACTATTCCCATCTAAGCGCAGATTCCAAACACCATTAAACTCGTCTAAATCACGAATATCTTTAGTATAGCGAAACGATGAATTCCCGTCCAGATCCATGAGTAAGGAGATCGTTTTATTAATGTCCGGTAGTTGGGGAGTATCATAGAGATCTTGTCCATTATGAGCATTCTCGCGGCGACCGATTTGCGCAGCATGGTGAAAAAAGTTTTGACTCTCTGCTTTTAAATTCAGATACCAACCATCGATATTGGCAACCCTTTGCGCAGAAGAGTCTGTTTCCTGAAACGGAATTAGAATCAAGTCCGATTCTGCTGCTGCATAGACAGCATAACCATTCCAAGGTTTTAATTCAGTTTGTGGCTCACTCCAGCCATCTTTATCAGAATTCCCATATGTGATTGGATCATTTACAGTACTATCTTTTGCATATTGAACAGGGAATGAGAACGGATTCCCCACCATATTCCAGCCTTGTTCAAGTTTAATGGTATAGTTCTCCAAAGGCATTGCTGTACTAGAATCCTCCGAAAAAACTACAGGATTTTCATATTCATGCCTGAACCAATAGGAACGACCAAGCTCAATAAAATCGGCCATGATAAATTCTTCTTCCTCAATATCCCAAGAATAAAAGACATGGCCATCTTTTAGTTTAGAATGTGCCAGGCTGGTGTTAACCGGTTTTCCGGGCCAAGACATTAATCTATAACGTCCAGTTGGGATACCAGCAGGATACTGACTGTATTCATGATCCATGGATAATTCACCCTTGCTGAATTGAATCTCCGGCGTTTTATATTCTGACGAGGTAACATAACCCATGTTATCTATTCCCACTATTCGTGCACGAAAATTTTGTATTCCAATCAACGAGTCATCAATAACAACTTCGTATAGATCATTGTTGTTATTAGACATTGGTATTTTTACAAAATCACTACGACCGCCCATTTGTAAATATAATTCTACGCTTCTGATTCCATTTAAGTCATATAGTGTTGCTGATACAGAAGTTGAGACCGCACTTCCACTTATAATATCTGGAAGAACAAAATCAGCTATAACCGGAGGTTCAGAAAACACACTCTGCGTAGTTTTCAAGAATCCAACTCCTACAGTGAAAGAATCTGAACTGACATCGTTATAAAGCACACTCCCAATGCTGTTCATTATACTTATTGAATCATTCTGGGCTATTCCCTGACCAATGGGAATATGAGAGAATTGAATCTTGTATTCTTGACCGGAAACAATATTTAATACTAGCACTATAAAGATAGTGTAATACATCTTCTTGATATTATTACCCATGGCTTTCAAATAATTCAATTTACTAGCTTTCAAATGCCCAGCTGCCTAAAGCTTGTTCAATATACCACCCATTATCCCCATCGGCAACTAGGGTTACTCGGTCACCAACTTGCGAACCACCATCTAGCTGGAGATCTTTATTATCAGTACCAGCACCATTAGATGCAGCTGTAACAATATTTCCATCAGCTACATCTAATATACTGCCCATTATTTTGTCACTTGAATTTGGTGAAATATTAAACGTCTGACCTGCTGTACCAGCCCAAACAAAAGTATATCTTAATCCTGCTACTGTTGCAGGCAGAGTGATAGTTGCGCTATTCGTTGATTGTAATATAACAGAACCTGATTCTGATGCTGCCAATGTTGTTCCATCAGATTTTGTTGATACTATTTTTGAATTATACAGCAGAGCACCTGTTACATTAAGATTATCTCCAATGGTAGTCTCTGATGTTGAATGACCTATTGAAATTGGCCCCCCTGAAGTTGCTGTATTAATAGTAACTCCGTTTGAAGCATTTGTATTATCAATATTAAAAGAAGTAGTGGCATCTAATGAAATAGTTGCACCATCCACTGCAAATGTTCCATCGATATCAGTATTATCAAGATTTGTAGTTCCATCTATGTCAATATCATCAGTGATAGTAACATTCCCATCAGCTATATTTAAAGCTGTCTGTCCATTTGTGCCGGGGATCGTTAGTATTTCT
>CATMBH010000044.1:0-8529 GCA_950063985.1 uncultured Fidelibacterota bacterium | reverse complement strand
AACTTTCGACAACATACTCATCATCTTCTGGCTTAAGATGTATTGAAATATCACGATCAGTTCTAGGATATAAATCGTATACTGGAGCTTTATTACTTTTTCTAATTAATTTCTGTTGTAAATATACTTCATTTTCATAGGAAGGATATTCTAAAAATACAGGAAGTATTTTTGGGTCTTTGTAATTATGAAGACTATCTAAAACAATTTTTTTTATTCTATGATATTGAGGATACTTATCTACAACCGGTTTATTGGGTGCATGAATAATGGTAACATTTGAATTGCGTGCTCTTTGTAAAAATAACTTCTGTCTTTTTACCATGCCATTTGGAATAGCATTTTTAACGGTAATCACAATAATATCACCCACGGTTGCATAACGTCGTTTGGAACCACCAATAATTTTGAAACACAGGATTTCTTTGGCTCCTGTATTATCTGCAACTTTCAGTCTTGTTTCTTGCTGAATCACTGTCTTTATCCAATTTTTACTGATTCACGAATAATTTCACTTACTTGCCAACGTTTTCTTTTACTGATTGGTTTTGTTGAAGTGATACGCACAATATCACCTTCTTTAGGTTCAACGCTGGCGATATGAGCCATATATTTACTTGAATTATCAACGATTTTTTTATACACTTTATGCTTGACACGACGGGTGACTTTCACAATAACAGTTTTATCCATTCTTGCGCTGATCACTTCGCCGGTGAGAAATTGTCTTTTACGTTCCATAATTATTTTGAACCCTTTTCTTTTCTAACACCCAATTCAAATTCATGCATCACTGTTTTGATCTGGGCAATCTCTTTTTTCAAATGTCTTAATTGTAAGGGGTTTTCCAACTGCTGCAAAGATTTCTGAAAACGCAGATTTTGCAAAGCTTCCACATCTTCGTGGAGCTTTACATCCAATTCTGACGTTGTCATTTCTTTTAATTCTCTATGTTTCATTATATTTCTCTCCGCTCAACAATTTTTGTCTTTACGGGCAATTTATGAGAAGCGTTTGTAAATGCCAGTTCTGCCATTTCACGATCGACACCTCCCACTTCAAATAGTATTCGCCCGGGCTTTACAACGGCTACCCAGTATTCCGGCGACCCTTTACCCTTACCCATCCGGGTTTCAGCTGGTTTCTTGGTGATGGGTTTATCTGGGAAAATACGAATCCACATTTTACCAGTTTTGCGAACCACCCTGGAAATTGTGATACGGGCAGCTTCAATCTGGCGGGCAGTGATCCAACTTGACTCAATTGCTTTCAAGCCATAACTGCCAAATGACACTTTATTACCTCGTGTTGCCATTCCACGGCGATTACCGCGATGGTGACGACGAAATTTTACTTTTTTAGGTTCTAACATTATGTTACTTAAACCATATTACCATTACAAATCCAAACTTTAATCCCAATGACTCCATATTTCGTTTGGGCTTCTGTCAACGCATAGTCAATGTCTGCGCGTAATGTGTGCAGCGGGACGCGGCCTTCATGAAACTTTTCGCTGCGGGCAATTTCTGTTCCGCCAAGCCGGCCGGCAACGTTGATTCGAATACCTTGGGCCCCCATACGCATGGTGGATTGAATCGCTTTATTGACTACACGTCTGTAAGAAATCTTTTTTAACAATTGGTGTGCAATATTTGCGCCAACCAGAGCAGCGTCTAATTCGGGACGCTTTACTTCTGAAATATTTATCTGTACGCCTTTTTCTGTAAGCTGATTCATTTCTTCTTTCAAACGATTCACTTCTTCACCACCTTTACCGATGACAATACCGGGGCGTGCTGTATGGATAGTGACAGTGATAATTTTTGAAGTCCGACTGATATCAACACGGGAAATACCGGCATTGGGCATACGATGCTGGATATATTTACGAATCTTAACATCTTCTTCCAGTTCAGCGGCAAATGATTTATCAGCATACCAATTTGAACTCCAATTCTTATTGACAATTAAACGAAAACCGATTGGATGTGTTTTTTGGCCCAAAATGTCTCCTTACGCGTCACTCACTACAACAGTGACATGACTTGTTGGTTTATTTAATCGTGAAATACGACCCATTGATGCTGGTCTAAATCGTTTCATATGAGGCCCACCATTTACAAATGCTTTCGACACGATCAATCCATCCGGATCGATATTTGCATCTTCAGCTTTCTGTAACAGGTTACTCACCGCAGAACGCAATGTTTTCTCAATTACTTCTGAACCTTTCTTTGGAGAAAAATGCAGATAATTCAAAGCATCACCGACTTTTTTACCACGTACTTCATCTATCACGATGCGGATTTTTCGTGGTGATTGTCTAACGTATCTGCTACAGGCTTGAGCTTCCATGGCTATTTACGATCTCCGGAGTGCATTCTAAAAATTCGAGTCGGGGCAAATTCACCCAGCTTATGTCCAACCATATTTTCCGAAATAAAAACAGGTATAAATTTATTCCCATTATGAATAGCGAAAGTGTGGCCCACAAAGTCAGGAGTGATCATTGAGCGCCGTGACCATGTTTTAATCACTTTTTTCTTACCACCATCATTCATTCCCTGAACTTTCTTCAGGAGTTTTTCATCAACGTAGGGTCCTTTTTTTAAGGATCTTGCCATCCTACTTTCTCCTCTTCACGATATAATCATTTGATTTCTTGTTCTTTTTTCTGGTATTATACCCTTTGGTAGGCTTACCCCAAGGTGTCGTAGGATGACGACCGCCTGAGGATTTTCCTTCACCACCACCCATGGGGTGATCGACAGGATTCATGGCCACACCACGGACAGATGGTCTACGGCCTAACCAGCGGCTGCGGCCTGCTTTACCCGAAACAACTTGTTCATGAGATTTATTACCAACCTCACCCAATGTGGCTAAACATTCATCACGTACCATGCGAATTTCCCCAGATGGTAATTTCAACGTGGCGAATCCACCATCAAGAGCCATGACCTGTGCAGCTGCACCGGCGCTACGTACCATTTGACCCCCATTACCGGGATTCAATTCAACATTATGTACAAGCATACCTGTAGGTATTTTTGATAGCGGTAAAGCATTTCCGATTTTCATTGGAGCATTTTTCCCAGATAAAACTGTGTCTCCAACTTTGATTCCAAAAGGAGATAGGATATAACGTTTTTCACCATCAGCGTAATAAAGCAATGCGATATTTGCAGAACGATTCGGATCATATTCTATTCCAGCTACTTTTGCAGGAATATCGTGTTTGTTCCGTTTAAAATCAATGATACGATAGCGTTGTTTATGACCACCCCCACGATGACGTGTGGTGATTCTACCTTGATTATTACGACCGCCTGTCTTACGCTTGGCTTCTGTTAAACTTTTTTCCGGAGAATTCTTCGTGATTTCTGAAAAGTCCGGCCTTGTTGCAAAACGATTTCCAGGAGTTGTTGGTTTGATTGTCCGAATACCCATTATCCAGCATCTCCCCTTATGAGATCAATCGTTGAACCTTCTTTCAACGTAATAATTGCTTTTTTCCAATCGGAACGATGCCCAGACGTGCGTATAGTCCGCCCACCACTGCGGACAGTCATTTGTTTGGCTTTGCCCAATCTGTTCATTGTAGCTACATTTGCAACTTCTACATCAAATCTTTTTTCGACTGCATCCTTGATCTCGATCTTATTAGCAGAACTATCTACGTGAAAAGCATATTTTCTTTGAGTTTCTTCCAACTGACTCATTTTTTCAGTAAATAAAGGTTTAATAATGATTTCTCGTACTGACATTATTTCACCATCAATTGTTCAGTTAAAGCTTCAACACCGCTTTTTTCAATAAGGATCACATCACAATCGATAAGATCATAGGTACTGGCATGGGCTGCTTCCAGTATGGCAACATTGGGCAGGTTCCTACCGGCCAAAAACACTGAATCCTTGCCTTCACCCAACAAAACGGCTACTTTTTTTTCTGATATATTCAAATCACTCAAGATTTTAGAAAATTCTTTAGTTTTTGACGCTGAAATATTCAATTCATCGATAACAATTACTGCATCGTTTTTGGTTTTATGTGAAAGCACAGATCGGCGAGCCAAACCCTTCATTTTTTTAGGGAGTTTATACGAATAACCATGTGGTTCTGGACCAAAAACGGTACCGCCGCCCTTCCATAAAGGCGATCGAGTTGATCCGGCACGAGCAACACCTCGGCCTTTTTGTTTAAAAGGCTTACGACCGCCACCTCTAACCTTGCTTCTATTTTTAGCAGCATGTGTGCCTTGACGGCTATTTGTCAATTCAGACTGTACAGCTCGAAATACAGCATCTTCATGGGGTTCAATCCCGAACACAGTATTATTGAGCTTCACTTTTGAAACTTTGCTTCCATCCTGTTTATATACTTGAACTTCCATGATTATTTCTTAATCAGTATAAAACTGTTTTGTACTCCAGGTACTGCACCTTTTATGAGTAATTGATTTTTTTCACCATCAACGCGCACAACTTCGAGATTCTTCACTGTGACTTTTTCAACGCCCATATGCCCTGCCATGCGCATTCCTTTAAACACTCGTGAAGGATCAGATCCTTGTCCAATTGAACCGGGGGAGCGTAAATGTCCTTTCTGCCCGTGAGTCAATGGACCCCTGCTAAAACCATGACGTTTAATTACACCAGCAAAACCTTTGCCTTTTGAAGTACCCGTCACATTCACAAGATCACCTTTTTTGAAGATAGACGCTCCAAATTCCTGACCTATTTCATAATCAAAACCTTGTATCGGTTCAAATTCAGATAAAATACGCTTTGGGGTGGTTTTTGCTTTGTCAAACATACCTTTCATTGGTTTATTTGTATGTTTTTCTTTCCGTTCACCAAAGCCCAGCTGAACAGCAGCATAACCATCTTTAATTTCAGTTTTCACTTGCGTCACAACACATGGGCCAGCTTCAACAACCGTAACCGGAAACATGGTTCCATGATCCCCAAAAACTTGTGTCATACCAATTTTTTTACCAATCAACCCGCGCATAATTACACCTTGATTTGAATATCAACTCCAGCCGGTAAGTCTAATTTCATTAGCGCTTCAACTGTTTTTGGAGTGGAATTTAAAATATCAACAACTCGTTTGTGTATCTTCGTCTGAAACTGTTCTCTTGATTTCTTATCTACGAATGGAGATCTAAGCACAGTATATATCGTTCGTTTTGTAGGCATTGGGATTGGTCCGGAGATAACTGCTCCAGTGGATTTTGCTGTTTTTACGATCTTTTCTGTGGATTTATCCAACAGATGATGATCGTATGCTTTGAGACTTATACGTATGGTTTGGCTCGCCATTTTTTATTCCTTATTCAACAATCTCCGTAACAACACCAGCGCCGACAGTCCGGCCGCCTTCACGGATGGCAAAACGCAGTTCCTTATCCATGGCAATTGATGTAATCAATTCTACATCTGTGACAACATTATCACCCGGCATCACCATCTCGGTACCTTCCGGCAACGTCACTACACCAGTTACATCTGTGGTCCTGAAGTAAAACTGGGGACGATAACCATTGAAAAATGGGGTATGGCGTCCACCTTCTTCCTTCTTTAATACATATACATTGGCCTTGAACTTGGTGTGCGGTGTAATCGAACCCGGTGCAGCCAAGACCATACCGCGTTTCAACTCTTCTTTATCCACGCCGCGCAGCAACAGCCCGGCATTATCACCGGCCCGGCCTTCATCCAGCAGCTTCCTGAACATCTCTACACCGGTAACTATGGTCTTCTTTTGTTCACCCATACCAATCATTTCCACTTCGTCACCTACTTTGATGATGCCGCGCTCAATACGGCCTGTACCCACTGTACCACGCCCGGTAATGGAAAAAACGTCTTCCACGGGCATTAAAAAGGGCTTATCCACATCCCTAACCGGTTCAGGGATAAAGCTGTCACAGGCTTCCATAAGCTCTACAATACAGGCATTGGCTACTTCATCACCAGGGTTATTCAGTGCATTTAAGGCACTGCCCTTGATAATCGGTGTATCATCACCCGGGAACTCATACTCATTGAGCAGGTCCCTTAATTCCATCTCTACCAGTTCCAGCAGCTCCGGATCATCCACCTGGTCTGTCTTATTCATAAATACTACCATACTGGGCACATTCACCTGGCGGGCCAGCAGTACGTGCTCACGGGTCTGCGGCATGGGGCCATCCGCTGCACTGACAACCAGAATCGCTCCATCCATCTGGGCGGCTCCGGTTATCATGTTCTTTATATAATCCGCGTGTCCAGGACAGTCTACGTGGGCGTAGTGACGGTTCTCTGTCTCATACTCCACATGCGCTGTCTGGATCGTAATTCCGCGCTCCCGCTCTTCCGGAGCGTTATCAATACTGTCAAATGAACGTACTTCAGCCATACCGCGGGCGGACTGCACCAGCGTTATCGCTGCCGTCAATGTGGTCTTACCATGGTCCACGTGACCAATCGTCCCAATGTTTACATGGGGCTTTGTTCGTTCAAATTTTTGCTTAGACATCTCTTACTCCACTACTTGGGTTATGATGCTTTGCCATGTATTTTTTCTACTATTTCTGCTTCCACACTGGCAGGAACCTGCTTGAATTCAGCAAACTCCATATTAAAAACAGCTCTACCCTGCGTCAGGGATCTTAAATCTGTTACGTAACCAAACATATTAATCAATGGTACATGGGCATTAATAACTTGCGCTGCTTTGCGCTGACCCGTTCGCTGAACATTACCACGACGAGAATTAATATCGCCTATCACGTCACCTAAATATTTATCAGGCACAATCACTTCAACTTTCATGATAGGTTCCATTAATACCGGTTTGGCTTTCCTGCAAGCTTCCTGAATGGCCATTGAACCAGCAATCTTAAACGCCATTTCCGAAGAATCTACATCATGATAAGATCCATCGATTAGTTCAACGCGGACATCTTCAATAGGATAACCGGCCACGACACCATTTTTAATTGCTTCTTCTATACCTTTATTCACAGAAGGGATATACTCACGGGGGATAGCACCTCCAACAATTTTGTTATCGAAATGATATCCTTTGCCCGACTCATTGGGTTCAACATTGATAACCACATGACCATACTGACCGCGACCACCAGATTGGCGGATAAATTTCATTTCTACATCTTCAACACGTTTTGTAATAGCTTCAGTATAGGCTACCTGTGGTTTTCCCACAAAGGCTTGTACATTGAATTCCCGCAATAATCTATCGACAAGAATTTCCAAATGCAATTCGCCCATGCCAGCAATAATAGTCTGTCCTGTGTCCTGGTTAATAGAGACTTTAAAAGTGGGGTCTTCTTCACCCAGTTTCGCTAATGCTTTAGATAAACTTTCCTGATCCGCTTTTGATGCCGGCTCAACTGAAACTTCTACAACAGGTTCTGGAAAGTCCATTGATTCCAACAGGATAGGATTCTTCTCATCGCAAAGTGTATGTCCAGTTTGGGTGTTTTTTAATCCAACGGCAGCCACAATTTCACCGGCTGATACTTTGTCTAATTCTTCACGTTTATTGGCGTGCATCAAGAGAATACGGCTTATTCTTTCCCGCTTATTTGAATTGGGATTGTAAATGTATGATCCTTTATTGAGTGCACCTGAATAAACACGCATATAAGTCAATTTACCTACATAAGGATCTGTCACAATTTTAAATGCCAAAGCACTGAAAGGTGCATCCGAATTCACTTCACGACTTAATTTAATGTCTGAATCTTTTGGATCTAAACCATTTATTGTATCTACATCTTGAGGTGAAGGCATAAAATCGATCACTGCATCCAGAAGCCTTTGAACACCTTTGTTTTTAAAAGCAGAACCACACAAAGTGGGGATAAATGTATTATCTAAACAGCCTTTACGTATTGCTGCTTTTAATTCATCAACAGTGATTTCTTTTTCTTCAAGATATTTTTCCATCAAATGTTCATCGTAAGTTGCTGTCTCTTCAATCAAATGATGGCGCCATTTTTCAGCTTCTTCCAGCATATCTTGAGGTATCTCAGCATATTCAAAACGCGCGCCCAGTGTTGATTCGTTGTACAAAATAGCTTGCATGGACAACAAGTCAACAATACCTGTAAACATTTCGCCATTACCTATTGGGATAACGACGGGTAAGGGATTTGCGCCAAGTCGTTCTTTTATCATAATTAGAACGTTGTAAAAATCACTGCCAACACGGTCCATTTTATTTACAAAGGCAATACGCGGAACATTGTATTTATCTGCCTGGCGCCAGACAGTTTCACTTTGGGGCTCCACGCCGCCTACGGCACAAAAAACGGCCACTGCTCCATCTAATACACGGAGTGACCGTTCATCTTCAACAGTAAAGTCAACGTGCCCAGGAGTATCGATAATATTAATACGATGATCCTGCCAGATAGTTGTTGTAGCTGCAGATGTAATGGTAATACCGCGCTCTTTTTCTTGCTCCATCCAGTCCATGGTGGCGCCGCCTTCATGAACCTCACCAATACGG
>CATMBH010000043.1:0-8530 GCA_950063985.1 uncultured Fidelibacterota bacterium | reverse complement strand
CCTGCCAACCGCATGACCTTGGAACCGACAGAGTTTTCCGCTATTAAATGGTGTATATTAGACATAATAACGTAAAAGTTACGGAAGTTGTCCTAAATCATACACTACATCATAATATCATTTGCTCGAGTGAAAAACTTCCTTTATTTTCAAAGACTATGGATATTAAACAGATCCTTATAAGTATACTATTCTCTTGCATTGTCTATGGGCAGTTTGGCGAAGTAAAGGTTGTTTTTGACAACAGCCTGCTGAAAATCCATGAACAGCAGAATATCTTGCTCCTCAAACAGGATATTGTCCGTTATATAAAAACAACACGCTGGGATGAAGATTACAGTGATCTATTGATTCCGCTCCATATTCAATTTATTTTTGAAGGAGCGGTTCAAAAAGGTGCACAGGAAGCATTCCTTGCACAAGTGCTTTTTTCCACTGGCACAGATCAACGTTACTTTGATAAATCTTTACAATTCCCTTATGGCCATGGTGGTACATTATATTTTGATCTTGTACAGTTCGATCCCCTTTCCAGTTTTTTGGCTTTTTATGTAAATCTTATTTTGGCAGGAGAAATTGACACATATGAACCCATGGGCGGAACGCGCATGTTGGAAATGAGCCGTGAGATCGCCCTGCGAGGCACGGCCAGTGAATATTCCCGAGGCTGGTCAGACAGAGTCCAACTTGTCAATGATGTCAGTACGAACTTTGGTTTACGAAAAGCCAAATTTTCATATTATTACGCCATGGAACTTTTCCAAGACGGCGATATAGATGAGGCCGTCCTGGAATTCAAGAATATGATTAAAGGCCTAGATGAAGTGTATGACCGTTCCCCCCGTGAACATTATACAATGCTTTTTCTGAAAGCACACACCAATGAACTGGCAAATGTTCTACAGTTATTGGGACAGAAGAATATGCTCCGGGACATGATGGAGCTTGATCCAGATAATCTGGAGATCTATAAAAAAGCGCTGAATTAAAGATCGCTGTATTTCTTAATACCGCGTATGTAGTGGGCGAAAACAATACTGCCGCGGTAAAATTGGTTCAAAACTTCTTTGTCATTTTTTATACGGACTCTCCGGACTGACCGTCTTTTCTTTAGTATTACCAGGGGATGGGTCAACAGCCAGAATAATGATTTACATACAGCACCGAAATGCCGTAAATCCCATTTAAAAAGAGCATAGGCAATAGCTACAAATTCCAGCGCCAGTCGTACAGGTAAAAAATATAGGGTCAGCGGCAGATTATAATTCGTCAATAGCATGAAGAATGAATTACGGTGGTTCAGGTAATACTTTTGGAATGAATGCATAGGCAGGGACACCGCATTTTTATGATAGACCACTGCATGCGGCTCAAAAACGATACGCTTTCCCATGAGCTGCAGGCGCCAGCAAAGGTCAATTTCCTCTTGGTGAGCGAAGAATATTTCATCAAAACCACCGGCTTGCTCGAAGGCCTCTTTTCGGACCATGAACGCAGTGCCGGATGCCCAGAAGATATCTTCAGCAGAGTCATATTGACCATTGTCTTCCTCCTGTTCCAGGAAGATTCTGCCTTTTGCAAAAGGATAGCAAAATAAGTCTATGTGACCGCCAGCCCCTCCGGCATAATCAAATAATTTTCGCTTGTAATAATTGCGGATTTTGGGTTGGGCTGCCGCTATATCATCTTGTCCTGAAACAGAATTTGCCAAATGTTCCAGCCAGTCCGACTCTTGGATTGTGTCATTATTCAGAAATAATAGCCAATCACCATTTGCAGGCGAAACACCGCGGTTACACCCGCCAGCATAGCCGTAATTATCGTCATTTTCTATCAATGTTATTTCCGGGTGGTTTTCCTTGATCCAAGCTTGGCTGCCATCGGAAGACGCATTATCCACCACAATGATTTCTTTATCCTGATAGGTGGATTTCTTTAAGGAATCCAGGCATTCGGAAAGGATATCGATCCCATTCCAGTGGGGAATAATGATTGAAATAAAGGGCTGATTAGAAGACATCGTAGTAAAAAGGTTAGACGGATGCAGTTAGACGAAATGTCTAACTACTGACGTTAAAGGGCTAACCTCTTTCCTCCATTTCTTTTAATAGTTTTTGAGCTTCTTTATCTTTGGGGCTGTGTTCCAGCCAAGTCGTTAATAAATCTCTTAATAGTTTTTGAGCTTCTTTATCTTTGGGGTTGCGTTCCAGCCAAGTCGTTAATAAATCTCTGGCTTCATCAACCATTTCAAGCTTGCGGTAATTAATGATTAAATGACTTACAATAGCCGGATAATTATTTCGGTACTGGTTCCATACTTTTTTATCCACTTTTTTCTGTTCCCTGCCGCCAGATAATATCTTTGCTTCCATAGAATTGTATCCACTATAAAGCTCTTTTAAAATAGATAAGCTAGTTTCATAGTTTTCCAATTCCAAATAAGATTGAGCATATTCAACACGATGGCGAACTGTATTATCTTGACGGGCAACAAGTACGTCCAATACTTCTTTAAATTTTTGATTATTTCCCACACCATAATAAAGTCTGCCTACTTGATAATGTAGATCCCTGTTAACCATGCGGATTGGATTTTCAGGTAAATTCTCAGACATTTTATCTAAAACTTCTTCAACTTTGGCCCGTTTTATATCAGCCGCTTCATTGTTGTTCACAGCCTGTAGTTTCTGAAAATCCATGTAATGATAAACGGCTAGCTGCATATAGGCACTGCGGTAGTTTTGCAGCAGGCGGATAACTTGATTATTATAAAATACTTCCTCATTCCCAAGGTTACGGAAAAGATACTTATCATGGGGGCTACGGAACCAGAGCGTTCCTTCCTTTTCTTCCCAATCAGGGCCTACAATATCTTTTTTCCATGTTTCCTGACCCAATTCCGTCATTAAGTGATATTCCATACGCTCGACATTAATCCCCTTGGTTTTGTAAGGACGCAATCGATAGGCCAGTCCTTCCATTTCCAAATATTCTTCCAAACCAATACGATTCCCCGGTGAAACAGTTACAGCAAAATAAATAGGTGAAGTCCATTTAGTGTCGTTGATGATCTGCATAATCATCATGTCCTGCACTTTCAGAGCCTGTTTGGCAAATGTGGGTTTGACGCTCCACGTGATCTGCTGATCACTATTTACCGGAAACGTAACTTCCCGCGTTTTCCAGCGGGTTAATCCGGAGGTAATATTGCGAATATCATCATCAGCGATTTTAATAAAACGCCGGCCAATAATTTCATTCCCTTCACGTTCTTTGATGAGTTCATTAAATTCTGCTTCTGTAGGACGTGAATCTCGAAGCTGCTTGATGTACCAGGGTGTATTCAGCAAACTCAGGTTCGCTACGTTTACATCTTTACGAATTCCTTCCACTTCCTGCAAATACCATAGTGGAAACGTATCATTATCACCGTTGGTAAATAGAATACCGTTGGGTTCGCAGGACTGCAGCAGGTTATAACTGTAATCCCAGGCAACATAATTCCCCGAGCGGTCATGTTCTCTATAATTGGCTTTGAGCATAACTCCGGGAATGAAAATCATTTGTATCACAAGAGTGGCAATGATGGTATTCCGGGAGAGTACAGGTTTTTTCACAAATTTCGATATCCATTCACTTAATGCCGCAGAGCCAACTCCAATCCAGATCGCAAAGGCCATAAAACTGCCCACATAGGAATAATCCCTTTCGCGGGGTTGTGGATTATCCTGATTCAAGTAAACGATCAGTAACCAGCCGGTGACAAAAAAGAGCGTAAAAACCGTAAAGAAAATATTCCAATCTTTACGGAAGTGATGCACAAAACCAATAATTCCCAATATAAAAGCCAGCGGTAATCCAAACTGCAGCCAGTGTACACCATCTTCCCGATTATTAGCGCCCATGGCTGTTGTATAATCACCAGCGGATGGGCCACGTCCCGCGAACTGCCAGAGGAAATAACGGTTGTACATTTTTCTAATCTGGTAATTCCAGAAAAATTCCCATTGTTTTTGAGAATTATAAAACATGTATTTTCTGTTCTGGCTGGAAGAATATTTATTTCTCCCGGCCGCTGGTCGGCCGACGATTTCATGTTTTGCCTGTAATCCTTTATAGCGCCGTGGGAATTGGCCAATTTCACCATATTGCTCACGCTTCATGTACGAAATAGCAGCAGGGATATTTTCCGGATTATTTTCATCAATCGCCGGATCCTGCCCAGACCGGATAAAGATTAATGCATAACTAGAATAACCAACGAGGATGAGAACTGTTGATGACAGCGCCAATGATAAAAGTTGATGTTTCTTAAGAACAGACCAGATCGTAACACCCACAACCAGTAACACAAGGATAATCACTCCATTCAAGCCCAGAGCTGACCCGGCCAGATTTGGCAAGCCGATGATAATGCCGTTATGAATAATCAAGAATATGACAAATGTGATGGCGGTAGTAATGAAAAATGTTTTCCACTCAAATTCCATTTTACGAAAATAAATGATGAGAGCAATGAACGGCAGCGTCAAAAGATTCAGAATATGAACACCGATGGCCAGTCCGAACATGTAGGCAATGATGAGGATGTAGCGTTCGCTACCCGGCTCATCGGCCCTGTCTGACCAATGGAGAATAAGCCAGACCACAATAGCAGTAAAAAATGTACTGATGGCATAGACTTCCGCTTCCACGGCATTGAACCAGTGACTGTCGGTAAAGGCAAATGTCATGGCACCGATAAAGGCAGCGCCAAAGACAATAATGGCATCCTGGCGTGATCGAATCTCGCCGCGATAATGAGCAATTACTTTTACAATAATGAGATAGAGCAGCATTACCGCTATTGCACTGGTAATAGGTGACATGAGGTTGACGCGGAAGGCAATGTCCGTATTCAGCGGCAGCATGGAAAAAATACGGCCCAGAATAAGATACAGAGGACTTCCCGGAGGATGGGGAACGCCTAAAATGTATGATGTGGCAATGAATTCACCGCAGTCCCAATAGGGCACTGTGGTCGCCATTGTACTTAAGTAAACAATGAAGGACACAACCAGCGTTACAGCTGCCAGCAATCTATTCATAAAAATATTGTTACTGGATATCACTCTTTTTCCTCGCTTTTTTCATCTTCATTATTACTATTTTCTGTTGCTTCATTTTCAGCAGGTATGGATTTCTTTTCCTCCCCAGGTACCTTTTCGCCTGTTTTTACTTCATCTATACTTTCATCTTTCTCATCAGAATTCGTTGTGGCGGATTCTTCTGCCGGTTTATTCTTTTCTTCAACAAAATTCATCTTTAATTCCCGGACAAGGTGCCCCAGGTATTGTTCTTCACTTTCAGAAAGATTGCCGCTCATACGATTATATAGCATATCCAACATATCGATCTGTACCGAGGCCTGATCCAAGTCTCTTTCCAGTGCATCATTCATGGGATTCTTAATCTTGCCAAGAGACACCCAGGCGCTATGCACCAGCGAGGAAATAAGCTGGTCGAATAGCTGTTCTTCGGTTAATTTATTTTCTAATGACATGATATTTTTTACCTAACGAAATAAAACTGTTGATGTTTCGGACTAAAAAAGCCAGCGAATTTATACTTATTGTCTCTAAAGATGAACGAATGATTCTACTTTATTATATAGATGAGTGAGCTGCACTGTTCCTTATTCACAAAAGCGACCATCCATGATATAAATCCATGCCACATTCCTGTAAACGTAGATTTACCACCATGCAGGGAACTCAAGATAGAAACATAAAATGCATCAAATGGCATTCTGTGTATTCCGGTAATCAAGAATTCATTTGCGAACATAATCTTATCCATAGATGTTGGCGTGAAATGGTAGAGATGGCGTGGGGCATCATAAGCTGCCCATTTTGCGCCGTACTTTTTGGCATCTGTAGATTCATAATTTGGCAAGGCGACAATTAAAACACCGTCAGGACTTAACTGTGTTTTTATTTTTTCCAAATATATCCAAGGTTCATGAACGTGTTCTAAACTGTGCCAGCAAGTGATGATGTCATATTTTTCGCTAGAATTCAGCCAATCATTTGGTGATTCAACATTGATTCCGAACTCATTTTTAACTAATTCCCGTGCTTTTTGTGAAGCATCCACACCTTTTACATGCCAATCATTATTTTTCATTGTGTTCAGAAAATGACCGGCACCACAACCGATATCAAGAATACTCCCCTGCTTTTTCCCAGCTGATTTTTCAACTAAGTTGCTTTTTCTACCCAACATGTAAGAACGAACCATATTATAAATGGAATCCAACAGCCCTTTTGTCTCTTCCGCGTGCGAAATATACTCATCAGATTCATAATAACTGCCAATTTTGTCCTTGTCAGGAAATGGACTGGTCAGGCGCAGGCGGCATGATGAACATTCAACAATATCAAAGATCTCTCCACTCACTAAATAATCCTTGGTGGCGTAAACTTTTTTCAGTTCACTTTTGCAAAGTGGGCAGTGGGTTTGGTCTTTCATTAACTAATCGTTACCGTTTCCATATATTGAGCATAATCTTTCAGCAACCGTTCTTTCATAAGCGGATGGTCATCTAGTTTTGTATCTGCTTTAGCAATGTTCTGTGCTATTTCCCGGGCTTGTCTTATAATCGGTCCGTCAGTGACCATATCTGCAATTTTATGTTTAAGACCCAATACAAATGGCAGGGCCTGGTTTTTAAGCCTGTACCGAGTTGCCTCTTTTCCAACACCTATTGCCCACCAGAAAATCTTTTGTCTGGCTTCTGGTGCAGATTTCAATCCTGCCCGAACTTTAGCATACATTTTTTCATAAAGCCGAGGAACACTGAGTACAACCGTAGGCTTAACTTCCCGAAGATTGTCTGGTACTGTTTCAATACTTTCAGCATAATAAACCTGTGAACCAACACTGAATGCGGTGAAATGACCACCCATTCTTTCAAAAGAGTGGCTTAAAGGCAGAAATGACAGGAATACTTCTGTGTCGTCAAAATCAATATTCTGTTTGATACCCTCCACATTACTCATCATATTGCCATGAGTAAGTTTGACACCCTTTGGGTTTCCCGTGGTTCCGGATGTGTAAATAAGTGTAAGCAGATCATTTGGTTCGGGTTTTGAAATTAAATCTTCAAATGATGCTTCAGAATCCTGTTCATGCTTAGTGCCTAAATCCAGGAAATCCATAAAATTGAAAATTCTTTCATCAGAATCTTTATTGGAATCATCCATCACAACAGCATATTGTAAATTTGGGCAATTCCCCCAGGATGACATTACTTTCTTCATTTGCTCCTGGTTTTCGGCAAACACCACCTTCGAATCAGAATTATTGAGGATATATTCAACCTGGCTGGGAATAAGGGTTGGATACACACTCACCGTAGCAGCACCGGAGCAAATGATGCCATAATCAGACATAGCCCAGCGAGGACTGTTATTTGAAAGCAAGGCAACATTGCTGCCTTTACCTATCTCCAAAGATTGGAGACCAAATGCCAAGTCTTTTACCGTTGATTTAATTTCACTTCCAGATAACCCTAACCAATCATTTCCTTTTTTGTAAAAATAGAGTTCTTTACTGGGATACTGATTCGTAACATGGTTAAACATTTGAGATACTGTTGTAAATGTCATCTATAATTCCTTTCTTATGTGGTGATAATCGGAGGGATATTATAAAACAATTTCAAAAGTCAATCCAACCGCAAATTAAGATTGATAAAGATATTCATATCTGTCCAAAACAATTCCTAATAATTGATCCAAGGCAACATTATTTCGATAAATTCTCTCTTTGTTCTTTTTCTCTTGATAGAAAAATGAACCAAAAAGATCAAGGCTGCACACAATTTGTTAAAACAATTACTCCTTTTCCTAAAAGAAAAAAACTTGTCCCAAAAACACGGGACTTCAAACAGCTTTTCTTTTTTAACGGAAAACAGATAATTGTTTCTTCACACAAATTGTTATAGGCCAAATAATCCCGCCTTCAAAGAAAAGTAAGGAGTTAATAACCAAGATATTTGCAGATTAATTAGGATTTGTAACTCAATTCAGCTTAATTCATTTTTATTTGGTTTATATCATGGGGTCTGTTTTTAGAATGTTAGATAAATCTATCTTAATCCATAAATGATGACTAAATAATTATGTCCATTTAAATACGTTTAGGAGAGCACCAAAGATATTTTGTGTTTTTACCGTTTAGTTTTTGTCCTGCAGAATAAATTATCAATAAATTAAATACGGTGCAAAATGCCGGGGTGGTGAAATTGGTAGACGCGCTGGATTCAAAATCCAGTATCCTTCGGGATGTGTCGGTTCGAGCCCGACCCTCGGTACAACACTAAAACCCCTTCTTAATTGAGGGGGTTTTTCTTTACTTGCTGAATCGCTTTGAATAACCAAATCACCCATGAATCACCAATTTTGGGACACATCTTTTGGGACACAGTAGTTGGAACGATTGGAAGGGTGCGACTGATTACCCCACAACAGCAAATGTTTATCCCCCA
>CATMBH010000042.1:0-8595 GCA_950063985.1 uncultured Fidelibacterota bacterium | reverse complement strand
AAAGCGCTGTCCCGGTTGGTGATCACAAAAGGCAGTGGCGCTGTTTCACTTAACAATTCCATTGCTTCAACAATGACTTCTATTTCCCCTGTTGGCATATCAGGATTTACAGCATTTTCTCCCCGAGACTGCACTTTGCCTTTGATAGAAAGGACATCTTCCATGGACAGCTTTTTGATCGTTTCAAAATCACCATCATAGTCTTCAGAATTGAATACGATCTGGGTTTTGCCGTAGCGGTCCCGGAGGTCAATAAAGATTACCTGACCGTGCAGGCGGACTGTATTTACCCAGCCATTTAAACTGACTGATTCGCCAATGTGTTCTTTGCGTAGTTCTCCGCAGGTGTGTGTTCTTTTAAACATTTGTTAATTATTTTTACATAAAAAAAAGCCGCTCAAAGTTACGAGCGGCTGAAGTATGATTGTACTGGAAATCAGCGTTTAGAAACCTTTAATCGATTCAGCGCCCGCAGTAATGATACTTCATTACGTGCAGCATCAATATGTTTTGCTTCTTTCCGTTCTTGCGCTCGTTGTAAGGCAGCTTCTGCCCTGCTTGTATCAATTTCTTCTGCTCGTTCATATGTTTCCAGTAATAACTCCATTTTTTCTTTGGAAACTTCTGCAAAACCACCGCTGGTGGCGAGGTAATGATCTTTTCCGTTTTGCGTGACTTTGATTTCACCTACACCTAGCCCAAAAACGGCTTCTCTATGATTGGCCAGCACACCAAAAGATCCATCCAGTCCGGGGCAGCGGACGTATTCCACCTGCCCCTCATCAAGAATTTTAGTCGGTGTAACTATTTCCAGTTGGAAAGAGATCATCAGGCACCAGCTTTCTTGGCGTTTTCAAATGCTTCATCTATGGCACCCACATAAGCAAACATATTTTCATGGAGTTCATCAGCGTCGCCATTCAGGATTGCTTCAAAACCGGAAACTGTATCTTCTAAACTCACATAACGGCCTTTTTTACCGGTAAACTGTTCCGCAACATAGAAAGGCTGGCTCATGAATTTCTGCATTTTCCGTGCTCGTGTCACTGCGAGCTTGTCATCATCTGAAAGTTCGTCCATACCCAGAATGGCAATAATATCCTGGAGGTCTTTATACTTCTGCAAGACAACCTGTACTTTCCGTGCTACACTATAATGACGATCACCAATGACGCGCGGATCAAGTATTCTTGAAGTCGAAGCCAAAGGATCAACAGCAGGATAAATTCCCAATTCTGCAATTTTACGTTCCAGAACCGATGTTGCGTCCAAGTGGGCAAATGCAGTCGCCGGAGCCGGGTCGGTCAAGTCATCAGCTGGTACATAAACTGCCTGGACTGATGTGATAGACCCTTTCTTGGTTGACGTAATCCGTTCCTGCAAATCACCCATTTCTGTCGAGAGTGTGGGTTGATAACCCACGGCTGAAGGCATACGTCCTAATAAGGCTGATACTTCTGAACCAGCCTGGGTAAATCGGAAAATATTGTCAATAAAGAGTAGTACATCTTTGCCTTCATCATCCCGGAAATATTCCGCCATGGCCAAGCCGCTTAAACCAACGCGTAAACGGGCTCCCGGCGGTTCATTCATCTGCCCGAAGACCATAGTTGTTTTCTCAATAACACCGGATTCGCTCATTTCATTATATAGGTCATTCCCTTCACGCGTACGTTCACCCACACCGGCAAAGACTGAATAACCGCCATGTTCCGTAGCAATGTTACGAATCAATTCTTGGATCAACACAGTTTTACCCACACCAGCCCCGCCAAAAAGCCCTGTCTTTCCACCTTTGGTATATGGTTCCATAAGGTCAACAACCTTAATACCGGTTGCCAGCATTTCTGTGGATGTGGTTAATTCTTCAAATTTGGGTGCAGGGCGGTGAATGGGATTCCGTTTAGCTGTTTTAACTTCTTCCTTACCATCAATGGTATTGCCTATAACATCAAATAAACGGCCAAGGGTTTCCGGTCCTACCGGCATAGAAATGGGTTCACCTTTATCGGCGACTTTTTGACCGCGGACAAGCCCATCTGTAGAATCCATGGCAATAGTACGAACAACACTTTCTCCCAAATGCTGGGCTGTTTCCAATACTAAAATTCCATCTGCCCCACGATCAATTTCGAGGGCATTTAAAATCTCGGGCAATTGGCCATCTTCAAAAACGACATCAACCACAGCGCCCATAATTTGCGATACTTTTCCAACAACTGGCATAGCAGTTCCTTAATTTAGTTTTGTAAGGCTTCGGCACCGCTGACGATTTCCAACATTTCTGTGGTAATAGTAGCTTGGCGAACCTTATTGAATTGTAATGTTAAATCTTTAATCATTTCTTGAGCGTTATCTGTGGCATTTTCCATTGCCAGCATTCTTGCGGCATGTTCGCTGGCATAAGATTCCAGCAGATATTTCCACATTTGAATATTCAAATGACGCGGAATCAAGCTTTTTACTATATCTTCTTTATTGGGTTCAAACAGTCGGCCAACAGTTTGATCTTTTTCTGCTTCAAACACTAGAGGCAAGAGCACTTCTGTTCGCACATATTGTGCAGCCACATTCACAAACTCATTGTACACCACATGTATTTCTTCCACGTGCTGATGGGTAAAATGGCTGATAACGCCTGCACCAATATTTATTGCATGACTATAGTTCAACTCATTCCAAAAATCAGTATGACTTTCAATAATATTGTAATCACGCTTTTTAAAATAGTCGCGCGCTTTTTTACCGATGCAAAATACATCCACATTTTCTTTCCCGATTGCATCAATCTCACTTTGTGCAACTTTCAGGACGTTTGCGTTAAATGAACCGGCCATACCTCTGTCTGAGGTTACCACAACATAACCTACACGATTTACTTCACGGACATCCAATAATTCCAATAGGTCACGATCCACATCCGGTAGCAAATGATTGATCACATTGGAAAGACGATTGGCATAGGGCCGTGCTTCTTCCATATGCTCCTGGGCACGGCGCATTTTAGCAGCTGCAACCATTTTCATTGCTTTGGTTACTTTCTGAATGCTTTTAACAGATTTGATCCGGTTGCGAATATTTTTCAACTTGGCCATTTTTAGAGGGTGAAACCTCCTTTAAATGCAGTGATTGCTTCATCGAGCTTTGCTTCTACTGCGCTGCTTATTTTGCCCTCGTCAATTATAGATTTTAGTTCAGTGGCATTGTTGGCTTCCAGATAATCAAAAAGACCTTTTTCAAATTCAGTAACTTTATCAGCTTCAATTTCATCTAAAAATCCTTTCGTACCTGCATAAATGATGGCAATCTGTTTTTCTACATCCATAGGGACATACTGGTTTTGCTTCAGGATTTCTACCATGCGTTCACCACGGGTTAACTGGTCTTGAGTTGCCTTATCTAAATCTGATCCAAACTTAGCGAAAGCTTCCAACTCTCGGTATTGTGCTAGATCCAAGCGTAGTGTACCAGCCACACTTTTCATGGCTTTGATCTGGGCATTACCGCCTACACGGGATACAGATAGACCCACATCAATAGCCGGACGAACTCCAGAATTGAACAGATTTGTTTCCAAGTAGATCTGTCCATCGGTAATGGAAATAACATTTGTGGGAATATATGCCGCTATATCACCTTCCTGTGTTTCAATGATCGGCAGCGCTGTTAAAGACCCCCCACCTAAATCATCAGAAAGTTTGGAAGCTCGCTCCAGCAAACGACTGTGCAAATAGAACACATCACCGGGAAATGCTTCACGGCCGGGAGGCCTGCGCAAAAGCAATGACATCTGACGATAAGAAACGGCATGTTTGGATAAATCATCATAAATAATTAAGGCATGCTTGCCGTTATCACGGAAATGTTCACCCATGGCGCAACCGGAATAAGGTGCGATATACTGCATTGGTGCTGGGTCAGAAGCATTGGCCGCAACGACCGTTGTATATTCCATGGCGTCGTTGGCTTCCAATTCGGCAACTATGGTTGCAACCGTGGATGCCTTTTGGCCGATAGCTACGTAAATACAATAAACGGGTTCATCTGTTTGGTGGGTATATATCTGATTTATGATTGTATCAATAGCAATTGCGGTTTTACCCGTTTGACGATCGCCGATAATCAATTCGCGCTGTCCGCGGCCGATTGGAATCATTGCATCAATCGCTTTGATTCCCGTTTGTAGTGGCTGTTTCACCGGTTGTCTCGCCATGACCCCTAACGCCTTCCTCTCAATTGGAAGAAACTCTTTTGCATCAATAGGACCTTTTCCATCCATGGGGTGTCCTAAAGGGTTCACCACCCGACCTAGCATACTTTTGCCCACAGGGACTTCTACAACACGTTCAGTACGTTTTGCTAAATCGCCTTCTTTTACTTTACGACTCTCGCCAAAAAGCACAAGACCGACATTGTCATCTTCCAGATTGAGTGCCATGCCAAATACGCCGTTGGGCAACTCCACCAATTCGGAACTCATGACATTTTCAAGTCCGCTTACACGAGCAATACCATCACCGATCTCGATGACTTCACCGACTTCAGATACATCTACAGATACATCAAATTTTTCGATCTGCTGCCGAAGTAATTCAGTTATATTTTCTGTTTTAATTTCCATTATGTTTCCTTGGTTCTAGGATTGCAACAATTCAGTTTGCAAGCGATTCAATTTACTTTTTAGTGATGCATCCAGAAACGTGTTTTCTATTCTCAACTTGATTCCACCTAGTAGTTGACCATCAACTTCAATTTTTAAATCAGCTTTTTTATTCATAGCCCTTTGCAGATTCTGCTGTAAAGCATCGATATCTGCTGTATCCATTTCCTGAGCAACATGGGCCTGGACAGAGACAATTCCTGCTTTTTCTTTATATAAAGCATCATATGCTTTAATGACTTGACGAAAAAGCTGCACAGATTTTTCTTCTGCAATCAAACCAAAAAATTCAATGGCGATGGTGTGGCATGAACTTGCCAGCACTTCCCGCAGAATTTCAGTTCTTTTATCATTGGAAATGCGTTTCGATTGCAGCAATGACCTAAACCGCGCATTTTTCTTTATCAGATTATCTAGCTGTTGTAGAGATGTATGAACTGCACCCGCATTATCCCCGGATGATTCCAAAAGGATTACGGCGAGTTTCTTTGCACGCTGGTTAAGCTTCATATTTCTTTACATGTGACAATGATTCATCTATAAGAGCTTTATTATCTTCTGCAGAAAGATTCTTTTTAATGAGCTTTTCTGCAACAGAAAGCGATAAGTTTACAACCTCACTTTTGATCTCAGCAATCGCCTTTTCCTTCTCTACTTGAATCTGTTTTGTAGCATCAGCAGCTATAGATTTCGCTTTTTCTTTGGCATCGTTGAGAATCTCATCCTTCAATTTTGCAGAAGCAGCTTTACCTTCAGAAAGAATGGTTTGTGCTTCAGCACGGGCTTTATTTATAATTTCCTCTCCTTCAGCATTTAGCTTTGCCAATTCTGTCTGGGCCTTTTCCGCATCTTCCAGTGAAGAACGGATAAACTCTTCCCGCTCTTTCAGCATTTTCAATAGCGGCTTCCAGGCAAACTTTGACAATACCGTAAGTAACAGTAGAAAGGTGACGATGGTCCAGACAAATAGTCCGGGATCAAGCTGGACTAAAGGGTTATTCATTATATTTCCTTAAAGATTGTTATTTCATCAATACAATCAACAGGGCAAATACTTCACCCAAAATTGCTACACCTTCGAGCAGGAATAGGGGCAAATTAACAGCGGCTGTGATCTTATCGGATGCTTCTGGCTGACGGGCAATACCTTCAGCTGCAGCTGCAGCCAGGCGGCCAATGCCCATACCTGCTCCGATCACGATGAGTCCAAGACCCAGTCCTACTCCTAACAAATGAAGATTTTCCATCTTACGTTTCTCCTTTATTTTTGATTAATGATGTACATTAATTGCCATGCCGATAAACACTGCAGACAACAGTGTGAAAACATATGCCTGTACCATAACAACAATTAATTCTAAACCTGAAATAGCTGTGGCCATAGGAATTGAAAAAAGCGCCAAACTCAAACCTGTCACTGTACTTTGAAACATTTCTGCAAAAATAGCCATGAATGATAAAATGGCTAAAATTGCAATGTGACCCCCAGTCATGTTGGCCGCCAAGCGCATGGTTAATGCAAAAGGCTTTACAAACATGCCAATGATTTCAATCGGGATCAAAATGATATATACTGGCCAGGGCAGGCCGTGTGGTGCTAAATTTTTCCAATGATTAATAAATCCATGAGCGTATATACCAGCTATCATGATTGCAAAAAATGTGATCACCGCCAGGCCAGCGGTTACGTTAAAATTTCCGGTGGCCGTAACACCTCCATGCAATAGAGAATTAATTAAATTGTGTTCAGCACTTGCCGGGACTTGGAATACAAAGCGGTTCAATGCTCCAAGGAAATCAAAAACCGGGATTAACCCAATGCCATTCGCAAACAGAATGAAAAAGAAAAATGTAAGTATCAAGGGTGCCCATGTTTCGCTATACTTGGAACCGATATTAGGATGAATAACTGAATCACGAAAAAACTTTACAATCGATTCAAGAACATTCATCCAGCCGCTGGGAACCGGCTTATCTTGCTGCAGGTATTTTCTGACTGGTATAATCACAGCACAGGTTAGCAGAATGGTAACAATCCACAACATGAGTACATGTTTGGTCACAGAAAAATTAATACCGAAAATTTGCGGTAAATGAATTAATGGTTGATCTAAAGAACTATTAGATACATGGTGTATAATATTATCGCCAACCTGGTCTAATACACTCGTGCCAGCGGTGTGGCTCTGATCAGCTGCTACACTCATTTGATGATATAAATTTTGTCTAGTTGAATATGGATCTTAAAAATAACGCTTCACCAATGTGAAGCGTTATAAAATAGCCAACAAAACTAAGTATAAAAGGCATTGGATTAAAAGTGTAAAAAGCAAAAATATATACAAAATATACTGCATAGAATACCATCTTACCGGCAAATGATTTGACTATCACACTGGTTACTTTTTCAGGAGAGTTTTTATGCACAATTGAAAGATATACTATTGAAATAACGCCTATGATCAATGGTGCAATCATACCTAGAAAAATTTCTCTAGCATATTGCATCATTCCGCCAGCGATTAGACCCCAGGTTCCCATACAAAATACACCTATAAATATTGAAAATTGAATTGCAGACACGCTATTTACGCCAGACGGTTTTTGCTAATTGATAAAATCCTGAAAATAAAGCCAGCATCAAACCAATAAAAAGTAGCCATGGTTTTGTCCCCAGCCAATTGTCCAGGAAATATCCCAACAGTCCCAAAATCAACACACCGCCAATGAGTGAATATGACGCTGAAGCAGCGGGACCAGAATCTTTTATAATTTTTTGGAAATATTGAAAAGAACGGGCGAAATAATCGTCCCTGTTTTCATTCATTGTGTTCAGGCGAGTCTTCTAATCCTGATGAGAATCCCTCTTCACCAATTTGGGAATCATCGTTGGCTGTTTCATTGCCAAGGATAATACACTGGCCTTGAAACTGGGCACCCTCTTCAATGATCAATGATTTATAAGTTAAGTTGCCATTCAAAAGTGAAGCTTCGCCAAGGACAGCCCTGTTTTCCACGACAACATCGCCTTCCACATTGCCGCCAATATGGATATCGCTGGCTGAAATATCCCCATGAACTTTGCCAGTCCTTGAAACACGCACAGCGCCTTTAGACTGAATATTACCGTAGACAGTTCCATATACAATGATGCCTTCATCAAGTTTTATATCGCCCTGAAAAACAGCATCTTGTCCGACCATACTGTTCATGTTCTGAAAATTTATTTTAGCCATTTTTTTCAACACTCAAATCTCGTTCTTTGTATTCTGGAAAAAACACCAGAGGATCAATCGCATCACCATCTTTCCAAATTTCAAAGTGCAGATGCGGACCGGAAGATATACCTGTACTGCCTGCCAAGGCAATAACATCTCCTCTTTTTACAATACCGTGATTTTGAATGAGATTTAATTGATTATGACCATAATGCGTAAAATAATCATCTCCATGATATATAATAATCAAATTGCCCAGATCATATGTCCAGCCTGAAAAAATCACTCTTCCTCCGGCTGCAGCAAGCACAGGTTCTCCTTCATGTACTGCAATATCAATACCGTAATGATTCTTTTGCCAAAAGTATGATTTGTCCAGCATCCGCTGGGTTAAAAATCCATCAACCGGTTCTTGGGTTGGTATATTTTCAATATAAGAAATAGTAAAGGACTTACTTTTTACTGCCGCTGAAGATTCATTACCTGCATCCACAATGCTTAAATTGCTGCGAATAATTTCTTCCATCTGCCCCAGGCGATTCAGATCACGATACAATTCCATAACTTGGGTGCGCTCTGCAAGCATTTTTTCAAATTGCTGATCTTTTTCACGGAATTCAGCAATACCCGGAATATAGTACCACAATACACCGCCAATACTTAGCAATGAAAAAACGATTATAAAAAGTAAAGTCCACAGCCAGAAATGGCTAATAG
>CATMBH010000041.1:0-8660 GCA_950063985.1 uncultured Fidelibacterota bacterium | reverse complement strand
GTTCATCCACGACATCCCCTAACAAAAAATATGCTTATGAAAATACGTAAACATCTTGTTTTCGCTGTGATGCTATTGTCCCTGGGAAAAGCCCAGAACGACAGCTTAGTAGTGGAAAAACATTCTAACCAATCGAAAAAAAGCGAAGGGTATTATATCAATGGTGTTCGGGACAGCATCTGGACGGAGTGGTTCGAGGGCGAAGTATTTCTTGATGATGGCGATGACCAGGAACCTGGAACAGGTGATGAGGGTGAAGGCAACGGTGTTTGGGACTCTATAGAGACTGTCGTTTTAGACCTGGACGGCGATACATTTTATGATCCACCCCAGATGAAAATGGAGGGATCTTATGCTGCCGGAAACCGGGAAGGACTCTGGACCATCTGGTACACAAATGGTAATCGGAAAGAAGAATCCAATTATTCCGGCGGGAAACTAGCTGGTACGATTATTCGATGGTACGAAAACGGGAATAAATCCGAAGAAGGCAACTATGAAACAGGAAAGCAGCAAGGGCTCTGGGTCTGGTATTATAACACCGGGATAAAAAAAGAACAGACCCGATTTTATGATGGCCAGCAAGATGGACTCTGGCTGCAATGGTTCACAGATGGCGCTAAAAAATCCGAACGGAAATTTACCAACGGCGAACGGGATAGCATTTGGACATCCTGGTACAACAACGGAAATAAGAAATTCCAAGCTACTTATGCCACTGGGAAACTGAATGGCAATTGGACATCCTGGTATGAAAATGGCATTATCAAGGAAAAGACCGGGAAATACGCCGATAATAAATTAGACCAGAAATGGACCTATTGGGCCGATGATGGGCGAAAAACCCAGGAAATCAGTTATGATAAAGGCATCAGGCACGGCCCTTTTCTCAAATGGAATGCTGATAATTACAAGGTTGTTGAGGGTGAGTATAATCAGGGTCAAAAACATAATAATTGGATGCTTTGGTATGACGATGGGACCTTAAAGCAGCAGGAAGCCTACGCCAATGGCGAAATGGATGGCCAATGGATCTGGTGGCGGCCCGATGGTGTAAAAGATCACGAAGGCAGATATAAAAATGGTGCGAAACATGGCATCTGGACGCAGTGGAACAATGAAGATCACAAAAAATTGGAAGAAACGTTCGTCAATAGCATTATTGATGGAAAAATCACAATCTGGTATGATAATGGCAATAAAGATCGGGAAGGGGTGATCCGGGATAATGAACCGGAGGGACCCTGGAATTATTACAATACCGACGGGACCAAGGATTTTACATTTGACTATGGCACCGGATTGGATCGGGTTCGTATTGCTGAACTTGAAGAGCGTGACGGCATTTTCTATAAAATAGGGAAACATAAACCTTATACCGGAATGGTGGTCGAGACAGGCGGGATCAAGGATTATCTCCTTTTGGGACGATTTTCATCCGGGAAACGGGACGGCCAATGGGTGCAATGGTATCGCAATGGGCAGAAAGAAGTTGAAGGTGTTTATTACCGTGGGAAAAAACATGGCGAATGGACACTTTGGTATAATAACGGCACACAAAAAGAAAAGGGCCAATTTGACATGGGTAAAGTGGATGGCAGCTATAAATACTGGTACGCCAATGGCCATCTGCATATGGAGCAAACCTACCACAAAGGGAAATCTCACGGAAAATGGGCCTGGTGGTTCGAGCACGATCATAACCTGACATTCACAAATGGGGCCTGGTCCTATCATGGTGGTACTTATAAAGCCGAAAATAACGAAGAACTCTGGAACTGGTGGTGGTATCTCAATGATAATAAAGAAATGGAAGGGCATTATATCGATGGTAGAAAAAATGGTATTTGGACCTGGTGGTACGATACAGGCGTAAAGGAATCTGAGGGAAATTATTTGGATGATGAGCCAGATGGGCTTTTTGTGTATTATGCGACAGATGGTTCCGTTGCGAAAGAAGTCACATATTCCGGTGGCAGAGTAGATGGTCGAACTACAGTCTGGTTGACTCCTGAAGAAAAACAGGAAGAAAAATTTTACAAGCATGCAAAATTAGATGGTCCCAGTACATATTGGGAAAATGGTTATCGCAGTACAATGACCAGTTATAAATCAGATAAACCAGAGGGTCCATGGGCTATCTGGTATCCCAATAGTGATCAGATCAAGGAACAGGGATTTCATCAAGAGGGGATTCGCGAGGGGCTCACCACCTATTATTACGAAGATGGCGTCTTGCAGCGCGAGGGTTTTTTTAAAGAGGGTTTACCCGACGGCGTTTGGACCTACTGGAATACAAAAGGCAAAAAAGATTTCGATTTCCATTTTGGATCCAGACTTGAACACATTGCATTGGAAGATCTTGTAGAGCGTGAATCCATTTTCTATAAATTAGGCGAAGATGCACCGTTTACAGGTATTATTACTCAGGAGAATCAGGAAGCAGGCTATCTTTTTCTGGGCCGAACCAGTGAGGGTAAAAAGGATGGGCAATGGGTCAAATGGTTCCCCAGTGGCAAGGAAGTTCCTGAGATCATTTTGGTGGATGTTCCCGAACCTGACCCGGATTTTCCCTGGAGTGGAAACAAGCAAGAACAGGGTGCTTATAAAGATGGCGAAAAACACGGCGAATGGACCGAATGGCATGACAATGAACATATGAAATCCCACGGGACCTATGACTTGGGAATCATGAATGGGCATTGGATATTTTTCCATAAAAATGGCGTGAAAGAAAAAGAAGGTAATCTTACTAACGGAACCGCCGATGGACTATGGATCTTTTGGGATGAAGATACAAAGAAAGTTCAGGAAGGAACGTTTACTGAGGGGACAAAAGATGGCAAATGGACAGCCTGGTTCACCGATGGCCGTCTCACAGAAGGCTTTTATGCCGACGGTAAAAAGGACGCTACCTGGGCCAGTTGGTGGGATCATGATAGAACCCGGAAAGAAATGCAGGGTGCTTACCGAAACGGAAAAATGGTAGATAAATGGTTCTTCTACGATAAAAACGGGAACCTGAAAGAAATTCGATATTTTTCGCCTGCCTTCTAGCTTACTTTAACTTTAAATCACCACATACACATAAAGGAATTTAATCCATGAAATACGTCTATCTTTTTGGAAACGGCGAAGCCGATGGTACGACTGAAATGAAGAATCTTTTGGGTGGAAAAGGGGCGAACCTGGCCGAAATGAACCACTTGGGAATCCCAGTGCCTCCCGGGTTTACTATCACCACAGATATTTGCACCCATTATTATAACAATGATCTACATTTCCCTGATGAACTAGACTCACAGGTCGCAGAAGCCCTTGGTGCCACAGAGCGTATCATGGGAACCTATTTTGCGGATGTAGATGATCCACTTCTTGTTTCCGTTCGGTCCGGGGCGCGGTCTTCCATGCCCGGCATGATGGAAACCGTCCTGAATGTGGGATTGACCACATTTACGATTCCCGGTTTGATTAAAAAAACCAATAATCCCCGTTTTGTTTATGATGCTTACCGGCGGCTCATTATGATGTATGCGGATGTGGTCATGGAAAAAGCCGCCGGGATTGAACCGGAAAATGGCATTGGAATCCGACAAAAACTGGAATCCATTCTGAAGGATTACAAAGAACAAAACAGCTGTCTGGCAGATACTGACCTTTCTGCTGAGGATTGGCAAGCGCTATCAGATTTATTTAAATCAGAAATACAATCCACACTTGGATCCGAATTCCCAGATGATCCTATGAAACAACTCTGGGGCGGGATCAAAGCAGTGTTTCAAAGTTGGAACGGACGGCGGGCCATTAACTACCGCCGCATTGAAAATATCCCCCATGAGTGGGGAACAGCGGTGAATGTCCAAGCCATGGTCTTTGGCAATATGGGGGAAAATTCTGCCACCGGTGTTGCATTTACACGGAATCCTGCCACAGGCGAAAACAAGTTTTTCGGGGAATGGCTCAGCAATGCCCAGGGGGAAGATGTGGTGGCGGGACTCCGCACGCCAAACCCGCTGAATGAAGATACGAAGACACCTGAAACACAAAGCCTCCCTTCATTAGAATCATCCATGCCGGAATTGTATGCTGAATTAGTGGAAATTCGAAATTCACTGGAAAAACATTATACGGATATGCAGGATATTGAATTTACCGTTCAGGATGGGAAATTATGGATGTTGCAAACGCGGACAGGAAAACGGAACGGGGCTGCCGCCATCAAAATGGCCGTGGATATGGCCAACGAGGGCATGATCGATAAAAAAACGGCTCTCATGCGCGTTAAACCAGAACAATTGGATGAATTGCTTCATCCCATGTTGGATATGGATTCAGAAAATAATGCCACTTTCTTAGCAAAGGGACTACCTGCTGGTCCTGGAGGTGCAACTGGACGAATCGTATTTACCGCAGATGATGCGGAAGCATGGCATAAGAATGGCGAACAAGTCATTTTAATCCGGGAAGAAACATCACCGGAAGACGTCCACGGCATGCACGCGGCAGAAGCTATCTTGACCGCCAGAGGCGGAATGACTTCCCACGCAGCACTGGTGGCCCGGGGTTGGGGAAAATGCTGCATTGTTGGCTGCAGTGCAATTCATATCAATGTTGCTAACAAGGAAGTTTCCATTGGTGACTCCATTATAAAAGAGGGCGATTGGGTCACTATGAATGGAACCATCGGTAATCTTTACCAGGGGAAAGTGGATCTTATCCCCTCCAATCCGGATACACACCCGGAATATAAAATCCTAATGAAATGGGCGGATGAATTCAGATCGTTAAAAATTCGCACCAATGCAGAAAGTCCCGCTGATGCAGCCCAAGGAATTCGGTTCGGGGCTGAAGGGATCGGGCTTTGCCGGACTGAACATATGTTCTTTGATGAAACCCGGATTCTGGCCATGCGGAAAATGATCCTAGCAGATAATGAAAAAGATCGCCGAGAAGCGGTCATGGGATTGCTCCCATTCCAGAAAGAAGATTTTAAGGGTATACTGCAGGCCATGGAGGGGAAGCCCGTCACCATTCGTCTCCTAGATCCACCGCTCCACGAATTTATTACTTTGACCGATGATCAAGTCCAGGAATTAGCAGATAGCCTGGGGCTGGACAAATCCAAGATTGAAAAACGAATCGCCGGACTCCATGAATTGAATCCCATGTTGGGGCATCGTGGATGTCGCCTGGGGGTTGCCTATCCGGAGATTACCGAAATGCAGGCGCGAGCCATTTTTAAAGCAACGGCGGAACTCACCAAAGAAGGTGTTTCTGTATTCCCGGAAATTATGATCCCGCTGGTGGGCACCGTAACGGAATACACCGACCAGGAAGCCATTGTTCGCAGCGTAGCAAAAGATGTGTTGGCAGAAACCGGTGTGGAATTTGACTTTCTCGTGGGCACCATGATCGAACTCCCCCGAGCCTGTCTCACAGCGGACGAAATTGCGGAACATGCGGAATTTTTCAGTTTCGGCACCAACGACCTCACCCAGACAACCTACGGCTTCAGCCGGGACGATATTGGTTCTTTCCTACCGGATTATTTAGAAAGAAAAATCCTGCCGGGAGATCCGTTCCAGAGCCTGGATGTGAATGGTGTAGGCAAACTGGTATCCATGGCTGTTGAACTTGGACGGGGTGTGAATCCCCAATTAAAAATCGGTATTTGCGGTGAGCATGGCGGCGATCCAGCATCCATCCATTTTTGTAAAGAGACCGGATTGGATTATGTAAGTTGTTCTCCTTATCGCGTACCTATTGCAAGATTAGCTGCGGCGCAGGCCAGCCTACGCTAAACCAACGGCTGGCGGGCAGGCAATGACAGAATCGATTATAGATCATTAAAAACCACTACTTTTGCGAGAAATAATGACGACGCAATCTTGCTAGTTGTGGTAGAATCAAGAAAATAATCATGAGATTGCCGTGCTTCTTCCCGCGCGTGGGAGGGAAGTATCAATTTCAAACAATAAGCCTTTATATCTTTACTATACCAAATCTAACTTAGAACCTTATGACATACTTATCCGGCATCATTATCTATCTCTGTGCTTTGATTGCTGTAGGCATTTACAAGATCCGCTCTGTAAAGAACAGCGAAGATTTCATGGTGGCGGGTAGAACCCTGCCCTGGTATATCCTGGTGGGAACCCTGTTGGCAACCTGGATGGGCAGTGGGTCTCTCTTTAGCGGTGCTGGTCTTGGCTATCGCAATGGGCTGGCCGGACTATGGTCCAGCGGCGGCGCCTGGCTGGGAATCGCCTTGATCTATTTTATCACCCGCAGGATCCGCAATTTTGGCAAGGTCACCGTACCCGATATTTTCGAAGCCCGATATGGACAGGTGGCAGCAATTCTGGCTACTATTACAACTGTTGTGGCTTATACCACCATTGTATCCTACCAGTTTCGGGGCGGCGGGAAAGTATTATCCATGGTCTCCGACGGCATGGTTTCTTTAGAAGCAGGCATTATTATTACGGCAGTTTTTGCCATCTCCTATACGGTACTGGCAGGGATGTTCTCTGTGGTGTATACGGACGTGGTGAATGGTGTGCTCATGACCATTGGTACCATAGGTGCACTTATTTTTCTCTATTTCAAGGTTGGAGGCATGGGCGAGATCATTACTGTGGCTGAATCAGCCGGGAAATGGCAGTGGTTTGGTAACTGGGCTGCAGAACGAACAGGAGATATTTCAGGTCCCATCATTGCGATCAGTTTCTTTGTCCCCACCATGTTGCTCTTAATGGGTGACGCCAATATGTACCAGCGAATTTTCAGCGCTAAAGATGGAAACTCGGCCAAGAAAGCAGTTTTTTTTTGGATCATTGGTGTTGTAGTTCTTGAATCGGTTATTTCCATGCTGGGGCTTACAGGTGCGGTGGCAGTCAGTAAAGGCATTATACCGGACCTGGTGGCAAATGCTCAGGCAGGGGTTACGGAACCAACAGCGGCGGCACTATTGGAGGCCAGGCAGGCGGGGAGTGAATCGATCATTCCGGCTATCGCCCGTTATGCAGGTCTGCCCATGATCCTGGGTTTATTGCTGGTTTCCACCATGATGGCCATTATTGTTTCTACAGCAGATTCATTCCTGTTGATTCCGGCCACAAACCTGACCCGAGACGTATATTCACGCTACATTAATCCTGGTGCCAGCGAAAAACAGATTTTGCTTATCAGTCGCGGACTCGTTCTGGGGCTGGGCATCATTGCTTTTCTTTTGGTAAGTCAGTTCAAGACAGTATTGAATGCGGCGTTCACGGCTTACAATATTTATGGTACATCCATCACGCCGGCACTGTTGGCAGCTTTCCTTTGGAAACGGGCCACAAAGCAAGGGGCGATTGCGTCCATTATTACCGGTGCTAGCGTAACAATTATCTGGACTTATTTTTTACCAGACTGGGACGGTTTTACCAATTTGAATCCTTTCCTACAGGAGTTGACCTACCCCGCTGCAGGCTTATCTGTACTAGCCTTGGTGGTTGGTAGTTTATTAACGCCAGCACCGCCACCTGAATCTCTGAAACAGTTCTTTGATGATGGGGATTAATAATGAATACAACAATTTCGCAATATATTTTAACTTTCGCTGTGATATCAGGTCAACTTAATGGTTCAGGTTTGAAGTTTAATATAGATTATCCCTGGCAATCGGGACCGTTTTAGCGAGTTCTTAAATAAGGAGACTGCCGCGAATGGTGGCTGCCCAATCTTCTGGTTGTTCTCCCGTAATAAAAGCCTTTAATAATAATTCTAAGGATACAGAATTCTGGTCAATCAGTTATACCGAAGCTTTGGGGTTGAATGTACCCGATCCCTTAGGCGGTGCCTGGGATGTTACAGGTTCTAAAGAAAAGTAATGGCTTTGTGATCTCTTCCTCAGAAGAAGTAATCAATGCGGAAACACGGGAATTCAGATCTGAAGCCGGGATTAATTGTTCGTCAGAAGCTGGTGTTGTTTAGAACGGATTTAAGTAACTAATAAAAGAAGAATGGATAACTAAAAATGAGAAAGCCGTTTTATTTATAACCGGAATAGAACGTTAGCTATAAACAGAAAACCATCGTCTTGGCTTGCCTGTAAGCTCTTCATCCAGCTAACATCAAGTCCGGAAATAAAAAATGTTTATTTAATATCATCTGAAATTTCTACATATAATTTAATAGATAAAATGCAAACGGTACGAGCAGCCGCACTTGCCCCTGCTGAACCTTCTAGTGCCGATAGAGCCATTGCCGCTGATGCAACCCAAAAAATGGCCGCAGCGCAAGCTGAATTATCAGCCCTTGCTGACGATGAAGCGCAAGCTCAAGAGCCACAAAGTGCGTTATCAATAAACGAAACCAGCACTGCGGAGTCTCAAAGCGATACTAATACAGAGCAAGCACGCGACCCAGAAGTAGACGCACGAGCTGGCCGTATAGCCAATTTTTATCAAATGACTAGCTCACCCCAAAACGAGAGTGGTTTTTCTGCGTTTGGTTAAAACCAGCTAAGCATTATTAAAAAAGCCGCTCAATGAGCGGCTTTTTAGTTTGAGGAGACATCACTTAATGAAGCAAAAGGGTATTATTTTTTTACTTTTGCATTAGCAAATGCATCGGCAAAGGCATTACCTATCATGGCATTACCGTTATCGCGCTTT
>CATMBH010000040.1:0-8679 GCA_950063985.1 uncultured Fidelibacterota bacterium | reverse complement strand
AAGAATTAATCACAGCATTAATAAACCAAAGATCGCAAGCAGAATTAACCAAGACAGATCAAGTGTATGTACGTATGCTCATGAACTTGTCAATGTTATTGGCGCAAACTCACCCGTCACAATACATACTCATAAGACATGAACTTACCTGTTGGAAATTGCTTTCATCAACAGAAACATTAAGCCAAACTGCAGCCAATTGCATCACATCGGCGACTAAACAGTTTAAGGAAATGATCGGAGAAGTCGATATTAAGAGTGTTGATCCTGAAACAGGTCGTGAATATTCCTGGGTAGATATTCTGCAGTTTGACAATGTTATTTCACCTAATGAACAAGCATACATACTGAATTTATTTCAATCTCACCCTATTGCCAGAGAGGCCATATTTATCCTCACTGGTTACAGGCAACTGCATCTGGAAAACATCCAGAAAAAAGGGGTTTGGATCACACCCTTAAACACGAATCTGCCTATCCAGCAATATCGTATCCTTACGACCCTGCAAGATGGAAATGCCTATAATTTCATGCTATCCCATTTACCAGAATCCACAGCAGATGAAATAACAAATATGAGTGAATGGCAGATTGTAAAGAGCACCGGGTTAAACTCTTCAAGGGTTACGAATGATTTTCTTTGTTCCTATCCAGATTCTGGAATCATTATATCAGACTTCGAAACCAAGGGAAATGTAGATTCATATTTACGGTTACATGAACATGAATTAAGCAATCCAAAACTCCGTGACCGGTGGGATATGCGCTGGCTGCATTTTGGATGGAGTGCATTACAGGGCTATATCAACCATTGGATGCTGACCCATTTTCAATATTCAATACCAAACCCTGCAATTAAAAATGTAATTATATCTGAATACGACAATTCAACCAATGTCCGTATCATTCAATCTTTTTATCAAGAAACCGTCAAGTCCAATTTGGATTTCATTACCACTCTTTTTAAGGAATTAATTATCGAGACTGAAAAAAAATTCACTGGACTGAACCATGTTCTCAATTGGGAAATTGTATTTACATGTATTCAGGAAGCTGCAGGAAAGGAAAAAGGATTAGAAATCTTGAATAAACTCGCAAATGAGATTCAAGATAAAGCTATACATGAATTAAATCAGTCCCAAATACACGAATATATTGCAGAGGTGGAAGCCTATGGTTATATCCCAAAACCTGTTATCTTCGCTGCATTGCGATTTCAAAGATGGATGGATCTGAACCCCAGTGCCACAATTGAAGCACGATGTGATATTTTACAGGAGTTGTATAATAATTATAGGCTGCATACCATTTATACAACCCATCCTGGAGTACGACTGCGCTACTTTTTACTGACGTGTTTTATAGATCATGAATCTTTTGTAGCTAAAAGATTATTTAAACTTTCATCCCAACTCACTCATCATGAAATTACAATCACTGAATTAGAAACCAATATTCATGCATTGGTAAATGGCCCGGATTGTTCAAATGAAGATGCTTATTTCCTCACACGATTAATTTACCAGCATGTGGATGCAGCAGATTATGCTGAGTTGATCACCAGAGCCTCTGGGCAAAAGAAATTAGATCTAGCAGTGAATGTGAAAAATAAGGATGGCAAAATTTTTACGATCAGACCGCCCTTTAAACCCAAGGAGATTGCCAATTTTCATGATCTACTGCTTTCCAATGATCTGCCGGCTCAATTCCGAGAAGAACATGATTTTCTTATCATGTTTTCAGCCAATAAAACACAGGCGGGCGGAGTATTCTGGAAAATGATCGATGAGCACACTGCTCACCTTGAAAAAATCGCCATTCATGAAAAATATTTAAGGAGTGGACTTGGTGATTTGTTAATGAAAGAAATGATGCAGCGTGTGAAAATTTCTGGAGCAACCCACTTAACTATCGGTTTTATGAAAACGGAATTCTTTAAACGATTTAGTTTTAAAACAGATGAATCTTTTGCCGGACTGGTAAAAGAATTATAAGCTAGTAAAGCATATAGTATACCAACACACCGGTCACAGAAACATACAGCCAGGCAGGGAGAGTTATTTTAGCTATCTTACGGTGTTTTGTTATTTGATTCGTCCAGCCGCGATACAATGTTACCAATGCCATGGGAATGATTGCTGCAGCAAGTACAATGTGTGTAATAAGTATAAAATAATAAAATGATGCATAATCTCCTGTATATAGTTTTGGACCGCTCTTAAATAAGTGATATATAACATACGTCACGAGAAATGCCGACGATGTACCGAATGATGTCAACATAACGTTTTTATGGGCTATACGCTTCTTTTGCTTAATGAGTATAAAACCAATGATCAGCAAAACGGCAGTGACACAATTGAGTGTGGCATTCACTTTGGGCAAGCCCGATACATCTAAAGCACCTTCTAATCCCTCCGGTCTGGGACCCAAAATCAAAAAAGCGATTGCAGCTGAAATAACGACTGAAACAATATAAATGATGCGAGTCCAGAATCGGTCAGCCTGGGCAGCAGAAACCATATTCAGCTTTCTCGGTTCAATCTGGCAATATCGCGCTTCAGTTTTTTAACTTCTTCAGATTCAGTACCAGTATAGTATCCTCTAATATTCATGTTCCTATCTATCAAAGCAAATTTAGTACTGTGGAATACAATTTCTTCTATATCTCCCATCTTAAACCCATTAGTAATAATATCTTGAATATCTTCATAAGGCGCAGTTAAGAAATGCCATTGTGACCTGTCAGCTTTGAACCGTGCAGCATAAGCGGCTAATATTTCCGGCGTATCATAATCCGGGTTGACTGTATACGTAACAGTATGAATATCACTCTTATCCAAGAATGTTCTATGAATATCAGCCATTTCTGTACTCATGATTGGACAAGGACCGCCACAGGTTGTGAAAATAAAATCAGCTACCCAGATATTCCCAGTTAGGTTATCTGTTCCAAAAGGCTCACCTTTCGAATTTGTCATTTCAAACTGGGGAATACTGCCAAAGACAGGCAGTGGTTTGGATTTTGTAACCCACCACAGGGTAGCAATAACAACACCAACAATAATATAAATAATGAAGCGTTTCCGTTGTGAAATCATAACACTTTGTCAACAACAATAAGGATCAATAAAAGCGGTAAATATATTACCGATGATTTTAACAGCAGCCTTGCACTTTGAACTGATTTATCCCGAGCCAGTGGTAAAGCCGAAATAAGAAATATGCCCGTTAAAAAGATGACGCCCACGGCATATATCAGCCCAGAACTACCTTCTACATAGGGTAAGACTGAAATGGGTACCAACAATGTTAAATGCCAAAAAATTTGCCGCATAGTGCGTTTACCATCCGGTTCAATCACTGGCAGCATTTTAAAACTTGCTCGGGCATAATCGTCCTTGCACATCCAGGCAATGGCATAAAAATGGGGATGCTGCCAAAAAAACATGATGGCAAATAAGATCCATGCACCTGTTTCAATATTGCCTGTTGCAGCTGCCCAGCCACCCATGGGGGGCAATGCGCCGGGGATTGAACCTATGGATGTATTCAGCCATGTAATTTTTTTTAATGGTGTATAAACCAATACATAGAGAAAGGCTGTAAGAATGGAAAGAAAACCGGTCAGGAGATTTATTTGAGTAACAAGTATGATTGTTCCTATAAGTACCAGTATAATACCAAATACTAATGCATTTCCCGGAGCAATTAATCCACTTGGAATTGGACGATTTTTTGTTCTTTGCATCAATTTATCCGCATCCCGCTCCAAATAATGATTTAATGCACCGGCCCCCCCTGCTGTCAACGCTGTTCCCAACAATGTGATGAAAAGCCTTATAAATGAATCAATTCCATCGCCCCCCAGATAATAACCTAATACTGTGGTAACGAGCACCAATGACATGATATTCGGCTTTAATAGCTCTATGTAAGCGGCAGTGCTGGACTTGGCGGGGTGTTTTTTAAGACGCATGATTATTTCCGCAGAAATGCTATATCTGACAGGCGTAAAAATAAGATGAAACTAAGTCCCATAACAGCAGCACCATTCATAACATGAAAACTGGTAATAAACGGTCCTTTAGCTGTCCAAATGGTCAATGCACCTAACAAAATCTGCAGGAAAACAAAAACATAAATAGCGAAAACGTTTTTTTGAATCTTTTTTGAATATGCACTTTTATTTTGATGCAAACGATAACCCATAAAGATCGTCAAGGTAAAAATAACAAACGCTCCAAAACGATGGAGAAAATGAATCAACACTTGCAGCATGGATACTTCAGGGTAATCCATGTAAAAACGCCAGTCATTGATCGTAGTCAACATTTTTTCATTAAAGATGGGCAGCCATTGTCCAGCCATTGTTGGAAAGTCATAAATAGCCAATCCAGATTCTGTATGTCTCATCCACGCTCCCAGGATCAATTGAATATATACAGCAATGAACAGTGACAGAACAATTGTACGATTTGAGTCAGGTTTACTATTTCTATCAGAAAATTCTTTTGAAAGAGAATAGGCAATTAAAATGATGACTAAAAAAAATGTTTGTGCAGTGATACCATGGATCATGGAAATAGCCGTTGGTAGAAAAAACATGACTGTTAGCCCGCCGAGCAGTCCTTGAGTAATCACCAGAATTAATGATACATACCCAAGCTTCTTTACATTAACTCGTGTTTCAGAAAAACTTAGCCAAATTGAGAGACCTAAAGTCATTGCCCCAACAATGGTGGCTAACATGCGATGGCTGTGTTCATAAAAAATACCGCCAACCATATCCGACCAAGGGAAAGCAAACATTTGAAATCCATAGGTGGTTGGCCAGTCAGGAACGGAGAGGCCCACTTCAAAACTTTTTACCAGTGCACCAACAAAAATCAGAAAAAGCGTTGCCAAGACGGTTAGTTTTGAAAAACGTCTTAACCAGACGTTTGATGTGTTCATAAAGTTAGTTTATATGCTGCTGGACCTACCAGTCGTCGTCACCCCAGTCATCCTCATCGTCCTCTTCTTCGATGTATGCTTTTTGTTCTTCAATCCAATCAGCGTAACCCTGATCATCGTGAATTGTCAAAAAGCCGCGCATTCGATAATGACCTAATCCGCAGAGCTGAGCACATGCGATTTCAAGACCCTTACCTTCGCGAGGAGTTCCAACCATTTCTGACAAAAATTCTTCAGATGTCATCGTTGCTTCAAAATGCACAGGAATGACCATTCCCGGTATAGCATCTTGTTTGACGCGCAACTCAGGCAGTGCAAAACTGTGGATGACGTCTTTGGAGGTGAGATCGAGACGAACTTGTGTATCTACTGGTATATGCAGCTGATTAATCGTAACAAAGTCATCGGCACCGCCTGTGGAAGAGCGATCAAGTCCAATAGGGTTTTCCACTTCATCAACAAGATTTGGACGTGTCTGGCCAAAAATACCGTCTTCACCTGGATAGTGGATATTCCAGGTAAACTGCTGGGCAACCACCCGGGCATGAACTGCTCCGCTATTGACTTCTGGGACATCATTAATGCGACTGGCCCAGATTGGTAAAGCAAAACCCACCAGCAGCACCATTTCTATAACTGCAACAACAACTTCTAAAACAGATGATAAATGTGATTTCACGCCTTCATGATCGGCATTTGGATTCTTGGAACTTCTAAATTTGACCAAAGAAACTATAAAGAAAACTCCCCAGCCTATAAATAGTACCAACATGAGCCAGTGGGTTAGAATGATCACTTCATCGATGGCTGGACCATCCACAGACATATTGATCGGTAAACCTAGATAATGAAGAATTTCAGCCATAAATATGTAATCCTAAAGCAGTCAGTTGTTTTGGTTCTTCATAAATGATTTTGCCCTGTTACGTAAAGAAATGATACCGGCTACAATACTTGAAAGTACACCGCCGGTTATCACCAATAGTGTCCAAATTGCACCATTCAACCCATGGGATGCAGGAGAATCCGGGGCGCCATAGCACGTCGCACAGGCCCAAGCCATTTCAAATACGAAAACAAGGAGTATTACACTAATTTTGCTGAACATTATAATGTTTTGAATTTCTTATAGACTTTCAAGCCGTAAATGATTAACCCTCCGCTAAACATCAGGGAAACAATCGCTATTGCCGTCGACATGCCATTTTCATCCAATTGCAATTCATACATGGCGAACCACACTGTCAATATGATTGACATCATAATGAAAAACAGATGAAACGTTTTTAGCGATATCATGAAATGTTTACCCAATCAAAAAAAGAAATAGTGGGAATAAACATGAGTACAAAAAAGAAAGCAAGAGTTAACATCAATATCCAGGTAATGAGTGCTTTTTCGGAAATTAAGTGCATAAAATAACTAGCCACCAGAGAACCTTTAATCGAGGCGATGGTTAAGGCCAGAAAAATGGCTTCACCTGTACTCAAATTCAAATAGGAAGCTGCTACCGTAACCATAGTCAGCACCGCTAATACAGCAAAAACAATCATGTAAACTTTTACATGACTTTTGATATCATTCATACTGTGTTCACTCATAATGCCTCCTACAGCAAATAAAGAACCGGAAAAAGGAAGATCCATACCAAGTCAACAAAGTGCCAATATAGACCGGCAATCTCAATCCTGTTTGTGAAATGTTCAGGTTCCGTTGTCCACATTTTAGATCCCGATCCTAAAAAATACCCATTGACGATCATTCCGCCAATGATATGTAAGCCGTGAAGACCGGTCAGCGTAAAATAAATAGACATGAACGTATTTGTACCGGGAAAAATACCATGATGAAACTTGGCTGTATATTCAAAATACTTGATCACCAGAAAGCCAAGAGCACACAACAACGTTAAACCCATGTACAGTTTGTATTTCTTGAAATCATTCATTTTCAGAGAAGCCCAAGACATGACCATGGTTACACTGGATGAAATCAGGATCAGCGTATTCAATGTTGCTAAAGGTATATTTAATTCCTGACCCCATTCATGAAAAGCGCCAGCCGGGGCACCCAAACGCAGAAAAACGTAGGCAGAAAACAAACCCCCAAAAAGCATGACTTCTGAAGCTAGGAATAACCAAATTCCTAATTTGGAATTAATTAAACCAGTATCTGGACGTTCTTCAATTGTATATGGTATTTCCATAAAAAAATTTACCCTTTTTTCGGTTCTGTTTGCGGTGTGTAATCTCGCTTCCGTCCCGGAACGCTGTATTCATAAGGATCGCGATGTACCTCTGGAATTACTTCAAAATTCACATGGGGTAAGGGCGGAGATGGCGCTGTCCATTCCAAGGTAGTGGATTCCCAAGGATTATTATCTACTTTTTCGCCATTTTTTATGCTGTAAAGAACATTAATAATAAATGGGATCTGGGATAGTCCCAACAACCATGCTGATACAGACATAAATTCATTCCATTGCAACACACCGGATGCATGGGCATATTGCAAACCGCCATCCCATAAACGGCGGGATACACCGGCAAGTCCCTGAATTAACATGGGCATAAAAATGAGATTCATGAAGATCAGGGAAGGCCAGAAGTGGAGTTTGCCAAGTTTTTCGCTTAATTTTCGCCCTGTTATTTTTGGATACCAATAATAAATTCCGGCAAATAATCCAAAAATTGTTCCCGGAGCGACTATATAGTGAAAGTGGCCAATCACATAATACGTATCATGAAGGTGGATATCCGCAGCTGCAAAACCCAAAGGGAGTCCAGTCAGTCCGCCAATTCCGAACATCGGCAGAAACGCCAAGGCAAATAACATGGGTGTATTAAACCTGATCGAACTGCCCCAGAGTGAAATAAAAAAGGCGGAAAGGATAATGACCGAAGGAATTGAGATGATCATAGTAGTCAACTGGAAAAATGCACTCATGACACTACCCATTCCCGTAATAAACATGTGGTGTGCCCATACAATAAAAGACATAAAACCCAAAAAAATTACAGAATAGACCATTGATTTATATCCCCATAACGGTTTACGGGAATTATTAGCTATGACTTCTGCCACGATGCCCATTGCCGGCAGTATCAAGACATAAACTTCCGGATGAGCAAGAAACCAGAATAAGTGCTGCCATAACAGTGGACTTCCTCCACCACTTACATTTAATAGTTCACCGGAGACAACTAAACCACTGGGCAGAAAAAAGCTTGTTCCGGCAACCCTGTCCATAAGTTGCAGAACGGCGGCTGCTTCCAAGGGAGGAAATGCAAGAACCAAAAGAAATGCAGTGACAAACTGTGACCAAACAAAGAATGGCAATCGCATCCAGGTCAGCCCTGGTGCGCGTAGCTGAATAATGGTTGTAATAAAATTGATGGAACCCAGCAATGATGATGTAATCAGGAACAACATACCTATAAGCCAGAATGTTTGACCCACTTCTATATCAGCCAGTGGCGGATAGGATGTCCAGCCGGAATTAGCAGCGCCCCCCGGCAGGAAAAAACTGGTGAGCATGATGACACCGCCAACATAATAGGCCCAGTATGAGGTCATGTTCAGTTTGGGAAATGCCATATCTGGAGCACCAATCTGCAAGGGTACGATGTAATTCCCGAAAGCGCCCACAACCAGGGGAACTACACCAAGAAAGATCATGATGGTTCCATGCATGGCGCCAAATACGTTATAGAGATCTGAGGG
>CATMBH010000039.1:0-8924 GCA_950063985.1 uncultured Fidelibacterota bacterium | reverse complement strand
ACTATTTTGGCTCGAAGAAGCGTTGGCTTCCATTACCAGTGATACGTATTCCTGTGTTGCTGCTCCCATCCAGTATGCTGGATTGCAGGCCTACAATGATAAAGATACTGTGGGTGAATATTTATTTCATTGCCGTCGCATCCTTTCTACCATCGGGAATTTCTGTGCTAGTACATTATTGGAAGCTGGAGTGAACGTTCAATCACCTACCGGTGCATTTTATCTCTTTCCGGATTTTGAGTCATTTAGAATATCGCTATCTGAAAAAGGAATACATGATTCAGCTGCCATGTGCGAACAGCTTTTGCAAGATACAGGGGTTGTCCTGCTTCCCGGGACAGCATTTGGAAGGCCTGCAGAAGAATTGAATGCACGCATAGCTTATGTAAATTTCGATGGTGGAAAAGCACTACAAACAAGTCGAGAGATTTCAATGGAGCAGAATCTAACAATGGATGATCTAGGAGAAAATGCTATGCTGGTTAAACAAGGTATCAAAAACATTATTAACTGGATAAATGATTAATATGAAGAAAATCTATCTGATAATTACACTTGTATTCACAACCCTTAATGGTGCAAGCCCGCAACCCGTATTTGCTCAAAATGGTATGGTTGTTTCCACAAGCAGCCAGGCTTCCGAGGCGGGCATACAGATCATGAAAAAGGGTGGAAATGCAGTTGATGCTGCAGTTGTAACCGGGTTCACACTTGCAGTTACTTCCTCATCAAACGGGAATATCGGGGGGGGTGGTTTTATGGTTGCCCGTTTGGCGGACGGGACTACTTTTACCCTGGATTATCGAGAAATAGCACCTGCTGCTGCCCACAGAGATATGTACCTTGATGATAATGGGGATGTCATTGAAAACATGTCTTTACGCACAAGAGCTGCTTCCGGCGTTCCCGGTACTGTGGACGGTCTATTAAAAGTTTGGGAAGATCACGGATCAGGAAATATTTCCAGGAGAGAATTACTGGCACCTGCCATCGCCCTGGCTGAAAAAGGATTTGAATTAAGTCATTACGAAGCCAGTCGATTCAATAGTTACAAAGAACTCTTTTCAAGAAATGAAGCTGCTGCAGAGGTCTTTATACGTCATGATAAACGCCCCTGGAAAGATGGAGATAAATTTGTCCAAAAAGACTTGGCTAAAACACTAAAACGAATTGCCCGGGAAGGCCGCGATGGATTTTATACAGGTAAAACGGCTGACCTTATCGTCGCAGAAATGAGTAGGGGAATTGGCCTTATCACCTATGGGGATCTGCTGAATTATAGATCTAAATACCGTGAACCTGTTATGGGTTCCTTCAATGATTTTGATTTGCTGTCCATGGGATTGCCCAGCTCCGGTGGAACTATCCTTGTAGAAATGCTCAATATGCTCGAAAATTTTCCGCTGGCAGAACTAGGTTGGAATTCTTCTAATTATATCCACCTTTTAACTGAAGTTGAACGCCGGGCTTATGCAGACCGCGCTGAACATCTTGGTGATTCAGATTATTGGCAACCCCCATTATTCATGCTAATAAATAAAGAATATGCTAAAGATCGTATCAGTGATTTTTCACTAGATCAAGCAACACCCAGCAGAAACATTTTTGCCGGTGACCCAAGTGTTTATGAAAGCCGGGAAACAACTCATTTTTCTGTTGTAGATAAAGAAGGCAACGCAGTATCAGGTACAACAACCATCAATTTGAGTTATGGTGGCGGCTTTTTGGTAAAAGGTGGCGGCTTTTTCCTGAATAATGAAATGGATGATTTTTCTGCAAAACCCGGCGTCCCCAATGCCTTTGGATTGGTTGGAAATGATGCCAACGCAATCGAGTCCGGTAAACGTCCCTTAAGCTCAATGACCCCTACCATAGTACTGAAAGATGATAAACCATTTCTCATTCTTGGTTCGCCCGGTGGTTCAACAATTATAACAACTGTATTACAAACAATATTGAACGTCACAGTTCACAATATGGGTATACAGGAAGCTGTATCGGCACCTAGAATACATTCGCAATGGTTGCCAGATGTGATTATGGCTGAACAATACAGTATAATTAAAGATGTAGAAGAATCACTTAAGATTAAAGGCCATATAATTGAGCCTTATAAATGGACTAAAATTGGTGAAATGAATGCAATTCTAATAAATGAAAATGGATATTTTGGTGCCGCAGACACCAGAGGGGAAAACTCGGCCGTGGGTTACTGATTCGCCCTTTGGCGAACTGCCCTTTCCCAAACCTGAATTCTGTTTTCCACCCATTTAAACGCAGGAAATTCAGACTCTTCTACGTCTCCTTCCGGAGTAATCCAAATCCAATTATCTCTAGGATTCCCCAGAGCAAATTCTCCTTCAAGTGCAACTGATCCATCAGAATACCACCACGTCCAATGGCCAGTGTACAAACCATTATGAAATTCTCCATTAATACTTTTTGAACCATCCAGATACCATTCCTGCTGCAAGCCGTGGGGCGTTCCATTCCTATAGTTGTGAACATATAAAGTCTGTCCATCAAGATACCAGCGAGTATGGACACTATCTTTTAAATTACTTTTCCAATAAAATTCCCATTGGGGTGCACCATTATCATACCAGCCGCGGTCATAGCTATCTTTTAATCCATGAACATATAACGCTTCACCTTCTTTATTTCCAGAATCATACCATAAAATTAATTTACCATGAAGTCGCCCATTGCGATAGGGTTCTGCGGATGATACAACGCCGTTTTCATACCAAAGCGACCAGGTCCCCTGTTTCTTACCGTTTACATATTCACCTTCCTCCTTCATTTGACCACTCTTATACCATGTAGTCCATAAACTGTCTTGTTGAAGGTTTTTGAATACACCTTTCTGTTGTTTTACGCCATTTTTAAAATACCAACTCCAATGGCCATTTTGTAAACCGTCTTTCAAAAATCCTTCAAATTCTTTGTTACCATTTTCATAATTGAAAAACACTTTTCCTGTATATGGTTCCACGTCTTTCAGAAGATATTTCCGTTCTGTACCATCAAGATCCATTCTGCTCATCAGATCATTTATGTTTATTTGGGCAGACAGAAACGAGCTAACAAAGATAAAAAATAATTTTTTCATACCATCAATTGATCTTCGATCAATTGCACAAAAATAGATGAGCCAACTAGCAGTGCTCTTTCGTCTATGTCAAAGTGCGAGCAATGATGCGGTACACTGCGAAAGGGTTTGTCTTCCGGGGCAGAGCCAATAAAAAAGAAACAGCCCGGTACTTTTTGGGCATAATAGCTAAAGTCCTCTCCACCCATGGATAAGTATGGATAACCAGCTCCATCTCCAACAATCTTCTTCGCAGACGCTAACAACTTTTCGAACGCAATTTCAGCATTGATTGTTGGCGGATAACCATCACGGTAATCAAATTCGATTGCGGCACCAAATGTTTGACCAATCCCATCAATAATTTCCTGCATTCGTGTTTTGATCAATACTCGATTTTCTTCAGTATAAGCTCTTGCGGTCCCTTTAAGAACAACTTCATCGGCAATAATATTGAAATTATAACCACCATTGATCATTCCAATAGAAACAACTGTGCTTTCCAGTGGATTGGTATTACGGCTAACAATCGTTTGCAAAGCTGTTATTAAATGGGCTGAAACGACCACTGCATCTACTGAACCTTGAGGTGCCGCGCCATGTCCTCCTTTGCCCCTTATGGTAATCTCAAATTCATCGGCCGCAGCTAAAATGGGGCCTGCTTTCACCCCCACTTCACCGTACTTTTGATAATTCCATAAATGGATGCCGTATGCTTCATCTACGCCCTCGAGACAACCATCTTCGATCATATAACGTGCACCTCCGGCCCCTTCTTCTGCAGGTTGAAATAGAAAGCGCACGGTGCCTTTGATCTTGTCCTTATTATCAGCTAACACTTTTGCTGCACCTAAAAGCATGGCTGTATGGCCATCGTGACCACAGGCGTGCATCACGCCATCATTTTGTGATATATAATCTATCTCTCCCGTTTCCTGTATGGGCAGGGCATCCATATCCGCCCGCAGGGCGATTGTGGGGCCGTCTCCACATTTTAGATCACCCACAACCCCTGTTTTACCGATGCCAGTTTGCACATCCATTCCTAATTCTGTTAAACGTTCAGCAGCTATTCCTGCAGTCCGGTAAACATCAAAACTCAATTCAGGATGTTTGTGAATATCACGGCGGGTGGCAATGATTTCATCTGCAATCTGTTCTATATCTTTACGAATTTTTACACTCATAATTTTTCTCCGATTTTGGATATAATTATTTCCAGTAATTTAGAAAATGTTGAGCTGCTTTTTTGTACTGTTTCAGTGACTTCTTCATGAGTCAATTGGTGTTTAGTTGCGCCTGCAGCATAGTTTATAAGACAGGCAATCGCCAGGAATTTGGCCATTTCAGAAAAATGAACCATTCAGGCAGCAGTTTCTTCCATAACAGCCAATTGACCGCATCCTGCCGCAATATCAGTTCCTTTACTCCAGCGTACAGTGACCGGAAAAGATGCTTTACTCAACATATCTATGAAGGATTCGATAATGTGATCTGGAGGCCGTTTATATTTTCCACCGATTTCGTTATAGGGAATTACATTCAGCTTACAACGTCTTCCGGCCAGAATTTCAATTAATTTTTCAGCATCATTCATTGCGTCGGTAACGCCTGCCATTAATACATATTCCAACGTTACTGGGTGTCTCGACCGAGATGAAAAATAATCAATGGCAGTTAACAAATCATCTAATGGATATTTCTTTGCGATGGGCATGGTCTTCAGTCGACTCTCTTGAGAAGATCCATTCAAGCTTATGGCCAGTTTATAACGATGTTTTTCATCTGTATAACGAATGATTTTTGGTACAATCCCCACGGTTGATATTGTGATACGCCATGCTCCGAGTTTAATTCCATTTTTATGATTCATCAAATCAGACGCTGCAATTACTCTTTCATAATTCAGAAAAGGTTCGCCCATGCCCATAAAAACTACATTTGTAATAGATGATTTTGTGTGTGAACTGACTTGTAAATACTGGTCTACTATTTCTCCCACAGACAGATTTTTCTGAAAACCCATGGACGCGGTTGCACAGTAATCACAATTCACTGCACAACCCACTTGAGATGAAATGCATAATGTTGTACGATTGCCTGCTTTCATAAGGACTGATTCTATTTTTTCGCCCGACTGCAATTCAAAAAGGTACTTGCGGGTGGGTTCTGATAATGAACCGGTAACATGAACCATATTAAGGGGATGAATGATATATTTTTCTTCAAGCATATTACGTAAAATCGTTGGCAAATTGATCATATCAGCAAATGAATTCACTCGACTGCGATAGAGCCACCCGAACAATTGCTGACCCCGAAATGAAGGTTCTTCCAACACAGAGAAAATGTTTTCCAATTCGGCTGTGTTCAGGCCGACTAGGGCAAGGTTCGATTCAGAGGAGTTCTGCACAGGGGCAGAATTTCGATTATCTGCAAGGGGAGCGCAAGACATTAAGATTGATTCAATTTGAGGTGACCATTAAGTTCGAACCCATTAATTAATTAAATATTCAGGACGAAAATATGTCGACACATAATGATGCACAACTCGTACAGCAATTAGTACAATTCCGCCAGAATTTCATGGATGAGATTGGCAAGGTTATTATCGGTCAGCAAAACATCCTTGATCATTTTCTTATAGCGCTTATTTGTAAAGGACATACTCTGTTAGTGGGTGTGCCGGGATTGGCTAAAACACTATTGATCAAATCTATGGCTGAATTGCTCGATCTCAAGTTCAGTAGAATCCAATTCACTCCAGATCTGATGCCAAGTGATATAACCGGAACGGAAATGATTGAAGAAGATCATACAACAGGAAAACGTCATTTCAGATTTTTTCAGGGGCCTGTATTTGGGAATATAATCCTGGCAGATGAGATTAATCGTACTCCACCAAAAACACAATCTGCACTCTTGCAGGCTATGCAGGAGCACAATGTAACTGCCGGTGGTCAAACTTATGTATTGGATGAACCATTTTTTGTCTTGGCTACGCAAAACCCCATAGAACAGGAAGGAACCTATCCCTTGCCCGAAGCACAGCTGGATCGGTTTATGTTCAACATTAAGATCGACTATCCCAGCCGGGATGAAGAAGTGTCCATTGTGCAAACAACAACAAGTGGTAGTGAAACTGCTCTAAAACCTATTATTTCCAAAGCTCAACTTTTATCATACCAGGAGTTAGTGCGTCGTGTGCCTGTTGCGGAAAATGTTGTTGAATATGCTGTGGACTTTGTTGGAAAGACTCGTCCTAATTCAGATGGATCGCCTGATTTTGTGAATGAGTGGATTGAATGGGGCGCAGGACCACGAGCTTCACAATACCTGATACTAGGAGCCAAGGGGCGCGCTATTCTAGATGGCCGTCCAACGCCAGATATTGCAGATGTCAATGCACTTGCTCTTCCCGTTTTACGCCATCGATTGATAACCAATTTTAATGCAGAAGCTGATGGTATCAATGTGGATGAGATTGTTAACAAATTGATTATAGAATAATATTGGCTATAGATAAGAAAAAATACCTGCAACCGGAAATCGTCGCAAAACTGGACAATATGGCTCTTCGTGCGCGTCTGGTCGTTGAAGGATATATTATTGGCCAACATAAAAGTCCCTATCATGGTTTTAGTGTCGAGTTTGCCGAACACCGTGCCTATGGTCCCGGTGATGAAATACGCCATGTAGACTGGAAACTTTACGGTAAAACAGACCGTTATTATGTAAAACAGTACGAAGAAGAAACCAACCTCAAAGCATATATATTGCTCGATACCAGTCGCTCTATGAAGTATACAAGTGGAACAGTTACAAAATTGGATTATGCATCTTATTTATCAGCAGCCCTCACCTATCTAATGCTGAATCAGCGGGATGGAATTGGTCTCGTATTATTTGATGAAAAGATACAAAAATTAAAAGACTTAAAAGGTGAACTAAAATCGTGTTTGGAAAAACAAGAAAAATTATCAGCACAGAAACAGTTATATGAGACAGCTTATGTCTTATTAAAAGATACTGGAATCAAGACACGTATCATTAAACAGTATCTACCTATAATGAACACGCTAATCAACAAGTATCTTGCCTCAATGGATTTCTTTGTATCTTTCAATTTGGATGAAAAATTTGAAGAGAAAATTAAATCACGGCATAGAGATGAATTTACTTATGACTCGTTTAGTGAAGGCGAGAAAATGAGAATTGATTTGGCACTTCTTTTTACTTGGCGAACAATTGCTAAGATGAAGAATAGTGTAAATACCAATCTTCTGATTTTGGATGAAGTGTTTGATAGTTCATTAGATGCAAATGGTACGGATGAATTCTTAAAGATACTTAATCACCTAACAGGGAACCAAAATGTATTCATTATTAGTCATAAGGGTGATGTACTCTTTGACAAATTTAAAGATGTTATAAAGTTTGAGAAACACAAAAATTTTTCAAGGATAGTATGAGAAATTTAGTATTAGAAGATGATCCTATTTTGAAGAAACGGGGTCAACCATTTGATTTTGATAATCCACAAGAAGATCCGAAAAAATTAAAAGAAGAACTATATGAAGCAATGATAAAATATGAAGGCCTTGGATTGTCTGCATGTCAGATCGGAATTGATTTAAAAGTGTTTGCTATGAGATTTGAAGATGATGTAATTTGTTGTTTTAATCCAAGAATAAATGATTATTCAGAAGAAACAACTTATATGCGTGAAGGATGTCTTACTTTTCCGGGTTTATTTTTTTCAGTAGAGCGTGCATATGGAATAAATTGTACGTTTGCAGATTTTGAAGGGGAAGTTGTGAATGCATCTTTTGTTACTATACCAGCAAAAGTATTTCAACATGAGTATGATCACATGTTAGGTAAATTGTATCTTGATTATGCGAGTGATTATATGGTCAGAAATGCTAGAAGAAAACAACGCCTATGGCAAAGAAAAAGGAATCATAATGGTGGCAAAAACGTTTGAAGATTTTTTCAAAGTTAAAAAAGATAAGAAAATCAAGAGGAAAGAAAGACGACAAAATAATGATCTTAGAAGTATTCGATCTGTCGAAGATGCAGAAGAGTGGGAGGAGGATGAAAAAGAAGATAAATATTAGATAGAAAGATAACTTACAAAGGAGAAAAATGAAAATAGGAAGAAAACTTTTAAAATGGTGGTTAATATTTTGCTTGACACTATTGGGTTTCGGAACATCATATTACTTTAACGTGCACTCACTCTTATATTATGCCGATGTTACTAAGCTCAGCTTTCTCATTATTATTATTTTTATGTTTACCTCAGTTTGGATTGGAAGAAAAACTTATGATTTAGAAACAACCTCTGTCATTGATGACAAAATTGATGTCGGATGGTTTATTGCTGAATCTTGCTTGGCATTAGGTATGGTTGGAACAGTAACAGGATTTTTATATATGTTAGGAACCGCATTTGAAAATATAGATATTACCGATGCTACAACATTACAAGACGCCCTCGCTTCAATGGCAAAGGGAATGTCTACCGCACTATATACAACTCTGACAGGGTTAATTGCATCGTTAATAATTAAAGTACAACTAGTAAATTATGAAGTAGGTGAACAGCGTATATTGGTGAGTTAGCCAATGTTCGATAAAAATAAATATAAATCAACTATCGGGTTTACCGATATGTTGTTCAATATCCTTGTCGGATTTGCTTTCCTTTTTATTGTAGCATTTTTGCTCATAAAACCAGAAGCTAAAAAAGAAGACTTTGAGCGTAAAGCCGAGTTCGTTGTTGTATTGGAATGGGATCACGACCAACCAGATGATATTGATCTTTATG
>CATMBH010000038.1:0-8980 GCA_950063985.1 uncultured Fidelibacterota bacterium | reverse complement strand
GTAAAAATGTAGAAGATTCGTCCTTGGAGGAAATGGACGAGATCTGGAACACGGTGAAAAAACACAAAAGCTAATTGAATAAATGAATTTAGCTAGGCTTATAATCCTTTTGGCGAGGGTTTAAAGTCTATTATGTTAATATTTATTGATAATGGTAGTAAACTTATTTAAGTTTTTTAAATGTTTAATAGAAAATTTTTTAAGGAAAGACAAATGAAAATTACATTTCATATTTTGTTAACAATGGGTCTGTTGATGATGATCGGTTGTCAAACCGGTCTTACCAAGTCGGAAGGGATATCTGATGCAGAACTGATACAAGCTATCATAGACGCTGATAAAATTGAAATCAGTATGGAGCAATTACCTGGTCAATCCCGAACGGTTATGGAACAGGATTATTACGATTATATGGGTATTGCTGCAAAGAAAGCAACCGGTCTGGGTTATGAAGTAGATCTGGCAGGTGTTGGGCACAGGTTCGGTGACCGCAATGAAGTCTACTTTAACCTGGAAGGCAGAAAGCTTGATCCTAATGATTATGGACGAGATAAAGATGGATGGGACAGAGATGGCGATGATAAAGAAGACTGGAAATGTTTCGATCTAGTTTTTCCTGTTACCTTTGATATGCCCGATGGCTCAACAATCACCGTTACAAGTAATGATGAGGATGGCTGGGCAGAGATCAAGGCCTGGTATGAAACGAATCCAGATTCAGAAGAAAAGCCTGCTCTGCAGTACCCAGTAAATATTGTTTACGAAGATGATGATGAAGAAAATGAAACAACTGTAACCATCAACAATGATGATGAGATGCGCGGTGCTTATAGACGTTGCGGTGACAGAGATGATGATAAGGACAGAGCATGCTTTGCGCTCGTGTATCCTGTCACATTCATCATGCCCGACGGTTCAACCATTACTGTGGCAGATAGAGAAGACTGGGCAGAACTTAAGGCCTGGTATGAAACAAACCCGGATGCAGAAGAGCGTCCTACTCTGCAGTACCCAGTAGATATCACCTATCGAGATGGTACCACACAAACCATCAATAATGATGAAGAAATGAGAATAGCTAAGGAAGATTGCCGTGATGAAGATGAAGATAGGCCTTAATTGAAAGAATTTTAAATAAGATTAAAAACCCATAAAGCCCCGCAGCAGCGGGGTTTTTTGTTTGTGGGAATTAGTCGCCGTTTATAGTCAGTACGATTCTGCGGCTACCGCCGTGGTTCCGGTGCTCGCACAAGTAAATCCCCTGCCACGTCCCCAAATTCAATTTTCCATCCGTGATGGGTATACTCACTGAAGAGCCCAATATGGCTGATTTCAAATGGGACGGCATATCATCCGGACCTTCAATGGTATGCCTGTAGTAAGGAGCATTTTCCGGGACAATCTCGTTAAAATGGGACTCAAAATCTGCCCGCACCGAGGGGTCAGCATCTTCGTTGATAGTTAAGGAAGCAGACGTATGTTTGATATACACGTGGAGCAATCCCGCAGAAATATCCTTGATCTCCGGTATCGCCTGCACAATCTGATCAGTAATGATATGAAATCCCCGTGAATGACTGGGGAGGGATATCTCTTTTTGCTTCCACATATTTATAACTGTTTTTCCATCCAAGTTCTTGATTCTTCCTTTGGAATTTTCGCTATTTCTTTTGTGATTACAAATCCTCTTTTTTTTGAAAAGAATAACATGGCTTCATGCTTTTTCCGTGTTTTTAAACGAATAGATGCGTAGCTATTTTTTTTTGCCCAGTTTTCTTGGTAATCAGCCAACATTTCAGCAATGCTTTGGTTTCTGTTTTCCGGAAGCACGCCTCCCATCCAGCTGTAAAAGGAACCGTCGTTAAAACGGTCATATCCAATTTTGAAGCCGACGATTTCATTTTCAATATGGGCGGTTAAGACTAAATGATCACTCAGCAATCGTTTTTTGTATTCATCAATATTATAAGGATTATCAAATTCAGGAATTTGATGCGCAAGGTCAACTGCATCCTCCAATCGACCTATTTTGATCTTAATGGAGTTCATTTACTGATAGTAGTTGAATACAGAAGTACACCTTGTTCATTGATGAAATATAAATGCAGTACTGTTTTGTTAATACTTCCTAACACAAAACCAAGTGCTGATTTTTGAAAAAGGGTATAGGGTGTTTCTTTTACCATTCTTGTTGAAGAGCCGCTACCAGAAACAACATAGTGGATGTTTTCATCTTTGAGGTGCTGGAGGTCATGATCGTGACCTGCAAAATACACATCAGTGTTGTAACGATCCAAAATACGTTTAAGATATTGAACCAGATTAGCGTTTTCACCATGTTTTCCACCGGTTCGAATTGGATGATGACCTACGACAATCTTCCAGTCTGCTGTTGAATGTTTCAAGGTGCTATCCAACCAGGCATAATGCTCTTGGAATCCGTTAGATTCTTTTTTGAGTGTTTGTGTATCGGTTATAACGAGCAATATTTCAGCAGAATCTTGTGTTACGATGGATTGAGTATAATAAGCAGCTTGCATCTTCCAGCGGTCACTGTGGTTTGTGTATTCTATCTGTGCTTCAATATTGCCGTAATAGTCGTGGTTACCCAGCGATGTATACCAAGGTACGTGCAAAGATTTTTTGCTGTAAACATTTTCAAAAGATTCTTGCCAATGCTTATCATGAATACTTTTAACACCCTTTCGATAAAAATTATCTCCCGTTGTTAGAACAAAGTCTATAGGATAGACTTGTGCCGTAAAAGCCATTGCATTAGCAACAGCTTGCTGTTTGGCATTGCCCCGGCGACCCCAATCACCTAGAACAATAAATTTTGTGCCATCAGCTACTTCAAAGGAATTAGGTTGAATGAAAACAGCCGGCCCTTGGCTGTAGGAACTGAAAAAAAGTATAAAAAGTAAAAATATGGCTTTAATCATCTACCAGGGAAGATTTTCTAAATCTGCATTACCACCGGAAAGTATCATTCCAACTTTTTTACCTTTCATTGTATATGGATCTTCAAAAAGTGCACCCAATACAACAGCAGAAGACGGCTCAATAACGATATTTAGTTCGTCCCACACTAGTTTCATTGCTTTGACGATATTTTCTTCACTTACAGTAATGATCTCTTGGACATGCTCTTTAATGATGGGAAAGGTCTTCACACCCAATGAAGTTAACAGCCCATCTGCCATAGTTTGCGGATCGGTTTGTGGGACGATCTCTCCTTTATTCAAGGACTGATACGCATCATCAGCGCCTTTGGGTTCAGTTCCCACAACAATTATTTTAGAATTTATTCCTTTTGCTGCAATGCACGTACCGGACATGAGTCCACCGCCACCAATGGGAGTCATGACCACTTCAAGCTTTGGATATTCCTCTAGCAATTCTAATGCTGCAGTTCCTTGTCCTGCGATAATACGTTCGTCATTATAGGGATGGATCATGATAGCGCCAGTTGAATCCAAGATCTTGTTCAGATTGGATTCCCGGGCGTCCAACGTTGGTTCACAGTAAGTGATCTCTGCTCCATATCCAGCCACTGCGTCTTTTTTAATATTTAGAGCATTATTGGGCATGACCACATGAACGGGAATGTTCCGTAACGAACCTGCAAGTGCTAACGCCGCCCCATGATTACCGGAAGAATGTGTTGCCACTCCTTTAGCCGCTTCTTCAATTGACAAACTGAAAACTGCATTACAAGCTCCTCGAAATTTAAAAGCACCCACTTTCTGGAAATTTTCACATTTGAAGTATAGGTTAGCTTCGACCATTTTATTGATGCTTTAGCTGGTGAGCACCGGTGTCCTGTTTGCATAGGGAGCGATCCGTTCTGCGGCGTACTGCACATCGGTCAGGCTGGGAGGAGTGTAGGGCATTATGTTTTTCGTTCTTTTTTACGGGCCGCCGGGAACAGGATATTATTCAATATCAAACGGTAACCGGGAGAATTCCGGTGTAGTGACAAGTCTGTCGGCGGGTCACCCACAAAATGCTGGTAATCCTCCGGATCATGACCGCCAAGAAACGTAAATGTGCCTTTTCCAAAATTCCCATGGAGATATTTTACTTGTGGTGTGGTGTGGTCTTCGCCCATGATAACGATATGATTTTTAATGCGATCGCGATGGAAGCCCGTAGTCTGCCCCATGAATCCTTTTATAACGGGCACATGGTTTTGTGTGAGCATGGCTGGCACTGGATCATATTTTGCAGAAAATTCAAAAAGTTTAAAATAGTCAGCTTCAGCGCCGCGGAGCACTGGGTTATGACTTGGAGGATAATCAATATCAGAAAATTCATAAATCATGGGATCGGGCATTATATTAAAATCAGTGAAAGCGAATGTTTTAGAATAGTCCAATTTATCCTGAACTTGCGGAACAACAGGTGTGCCGTCAAAAACAGAATGGGCGGCATCTAATCCTTCTGTAGCAAGAGCAATGTCATATGAATCTGTTGCGCTGCACATGGCAAAGAGGAAACCACCTGTTCCCACATAAGCTTTAATGGCCCTGGCCAAACCTTTCTTTTCTTCATGAACAGTTGGAAAACCGTGCCTAGCTGCCATGGCTTCAAATTCCTTTTGTTGCTGTATATACCATGGTGCTGAATGATAATTACGGTAAAACTTTCCATACTGGCCTGTAAAATCTTCATGATGTAGGTGCAGCCAATCATAGTTTTCCAGTTTGCCCTGAAAAACGTCTTCATCCCAGAGCGTTTCGTAGGGGACTTCAGCATATGAAAGTGCAAGCGTAACAGCATCGTCCCAGGGTTGTTTGTTCGGCGGAGTATAGATAGCAATTTTTGGAGCTTTCTCAAGTACAACCACATCCATATTATTTTGCTCAATGTGACCGTAAATGGATATAGTTTCTGCAGCATTGATCAGTTCATAATTAATCCCGCGTACCCGGCATTCTTTTTCAATTTCTGGACTCGTATCTGTAAGAAATGAACCGCCACGATAATTCAATAACCATTCTACATTGATATTTTTTCCCAATATCCAGAAAGCTAATCCATAGGCTTTCAAATGATCACGCTGTCCGATGTCCATGGGGATCAATATTTTCTGGCCAAATAATATGTTCAGAAAAAGAAAATAAACTATAAAACGTCTCATCAACTTTCCTGATTTGATCTGATTTCGCGAATATGTTGACGGATGGGTTCAACCAACAACGATTTTGGGTAGTTTTGTAATAGTTGTTCGTAGGAGCCAAGGGCTGCTTGTGTGTCATGATCAATGAATTCAGCAATCTCACCTGAAAGTACGAGGCCCTTATCCCCATCATTGGATTCGTTTAGCCATTGTAATGGTTGCTTTAATTCTGCAGTCTGTCCGAGTTGCAAGCGGCTGAATATTTCCCGCACAGCAGCAGTTGCTGTTATGTTAGAGGTTGGCTGATTTACACGCATATTTGCAAAGACAGTTATAGCTTCTGATAGTTTGTTTTGGATTAATAGTTTTTCACCTTTTAGGTATTGCAGCAATGCTTCTTTGTCCATTCCAGTACCATCAGTCACATGTGTATGCAGTGTGGTTTGCATTTCCATGAGATCATTAAAATGCTTGTCTATGGGAATTAAATGCACGAGGTAATTATCAAGTATTACAATTGAGCTGTCTACATCTCCATTAAATAGCATTGCTTTTAATGATTTAATGATGAGTTGGCCTTCATTTCCTGCAACTACATTCCCGGGGAGCTGGCTTATATATAATTGTACATCCGCAATTTTACCTTCAGCCATCAATAAATCAATCAGGCTGGTGTGAATTTTGAAAGCAAGCTTTTTATCAGGGCTCGATGCCAGAGCTGTTTCGTAAGCTAGTCGGGCGCCATCCAAATCCTGTAGAACTTTGAATTGGATTTCGCCTAACCGAAAATGCGCTTTAGGGGAAAAGGATGTTGATACAAATTCATTTAATATGGTGTTGTACAGATTGATTGCCTGTTCCAATGATGCGGTGGAAATACTGCTGGGTTGATAAAAACCGCTGGAAAAAAACACATTATTTATCTCATTCAGTATCAATGAATTACTTATTTGATGCGGTAAAATCTGATCCTCATAAACTTGCCCGAGGCCTAACAGTACTTTCCCTAGTTCCTTTACTTCAATTTCTTTCTGATTACTGCGGATTTTCTGCAACAGAGTTTGATAGGTTTGAATAGCCAGTTTGAATTGTTTTTTTTGGCGTAGGTTGGCGGCAAAAGTGTTTAAACCTTTCCAACGAATTTGCTGATCTCCAGCTATAGCCAATTGATGCTGTAAGGATTCATCATATCTGCCAACTTTGAAATAGAGTGCTGATAAAAAACTGTGACTGATATTAGGAGATGCATCTATCTTTTTAAAAAGGTGATTTTCAATTATTGGAATCGTTTCTTTATCATCGCTGATAATTAATATTTTATCCAATATAATTTTATCCTGGTGCGGGTTGTACTGGGCAAAAATTAAATATTCAGACAGTGCTTTTTCTACACTTTGCCTGGACTGGTAAAAAGTGCCCATATCCAATGCCATAAAATCAGGATCGGCAAATTGCTTCCTACCCTCATAAACCAATTGAATCATTTTATCTCCAAGGCCTAAACGGCTGTAGGTATGTATCAACATACGGTAAGCACTGGGGTTTTGACCATATTGCTGGATGAATTCATTCCACAAATGCGCTGCCTGCTCATGATTATCACTGATATGAAATATTTCTCCGAGCTCCACTTGTTGTTGTAAATCATGGGGGGAATACTTCAACCAATTACTGATTAATTCAGCTGCGGCCATATAATCGCCCAAGCGTTTGTAAATATTTTTTAAACGATTGTAAGCCTGCCTGTTCTTTGGCTTCGTCTCTAATATTAATTCATAAATTTTCTGGGCTTCCTGCAGATCGCCTTTACGTTCCATCAACAAGGCATTTTCCAGCCCACTTCTACCTAGGGACTGAACTTGTATCTGTGCAGTACATATGGAAATAAAAAGAAAAAGAATAAATGATTTAATTTGCATTTAACGAATCTGATTGTGTTGAAAGGAAATCATTTTCACTGATGGAATTGAAATATCTGCGGATCATGGCTTGGTAATCCCTGGGATAACCGGATTTAAGGGCACGATTCATGGCTTCTAAAGCTAGGCTGCGGCGCTGGCCCATGTCTGTTGGCAGTCCTGCCGGGCCGCTAGTGAATATTTCTGTTGCTGTTTCACTCTTGCGTTCTTCTTTTTCACCCCGCTGGGTCATTGATTTCTGGCTGTCCAGCATGCGGGAAAGGATACGCTGCTGTCTATCAACCGTTTTCCTGGAAATTTTCTTCCGCTCGAGATCTTTCAGCACTTCGTCCATTTCCTGGGCAATTCCACCCATGTCGCCCAAACCTTTTTCGCCGGAGCGTTTCATTTCATTCATCATTTCTTGCAGGGATTTGCGCACTTGTTTCTGTTCCTGCAAGAGTCTTCTCAGTAATCCTTGTTGTGCTGCTGCGGCCATTTGTCCCATGGCTAACTGCATACTTTGATTGTTAATACCCTGCTGCTGTCCTGCCAGCTTTTTCATTTGTTCTAAAAACTGCTCATACCCGCTGGCCGAACCGGATGAACGCATTTGATTCATAGACTGATGAATAGCCATTGCTGTTTCATTCAATGATTTCATGGCCTGTTGTTGGTGCTGTGCTGCACCACGGCCATTGCGTTGCGCCAAAGCATTAATGGCCTCTTCCATCATAGCGTTGGACATCCCCATGCCCCGCCCAATTTCCGGAGTAACAGCAAACGTTTCCCGTGACAGTTCCATGAGCTGTTCCATGATTTGATAAAGTTGGTCCTGCATCATTTGTTGTCGACCGGCCATTTGTCGTAACCTAGGAGAATTGTTGGGGACGGATCCTGTTTCACTCTGTAATTGCTCCTGAGATTTTGAAAGATTCAGTACATCGCTTATGACTTGCTGAAATTTGTAAGCCATTTCCCTGGTTGTTGCTGATTGGAATCCCTGCTGGATATTTTGCATTTCGTTTAACAGGTTCTGCAAATTTTCCAGGGCAGAGGCGCTGTATTCTAAAGCATCATCCGTATTCTGCCTGCGCAGTTGGTTTACAGTGCGCTGCAGGTCTGCATATATTTGATTCATCAACGGATCACGTTTTAGATCTGTAAGTTGATCGGATGATTCTTTATGAAATTTTTCAACAGCTTCAGCAGTTTCTTCCATTTCATTACGGATATTAGAAAATTCTTCAACCTGGCGCTGTTCTTCCTCGCTCAGTTTTGAGAATGTTGAAGGGTCTGTCTGTTCATGTGTGCGATCAATGCGGTCATTGATCTTTTCTTGTTGTTCTGCCAGTGTTTCCAGGCGGGTCCGTAATTCATCAATTTTCTGTTCAGCTTTAATGCGTTCAAAAATATCAATAAACCTATCCAACTCCTGTTCAATGCGTTCAAGATTATTGGATAGGGACTGCAGCGCATCCTGCAACTTGTTGGGATCCATTTCGGCCATCATTTCATCAATATTTTGCAGGTTTTTCATCAAATCTTCCGAAAACAATTCATTGATTAACTCTTGTAAATGATTGAACTTTTCTAACAAATCAGATGAAAAAAGATCATGTTTATCTGCTGCTTCCTGTAATGCTTCCAATGATTGTGCAATCTCTTTCATTTTGCGGAATTCTTCGCGTACTCCTTCCAGCATTTTTTGCAGATCCTGCTGTTGGTCCCAAGTCAATTCATCCTGTTTTAAAATATCAAGTCCCAACTGTTCCAAATTCTCACGTATGGCCTCCAGTTCTTCTTGTGAATAAGTGATCTCTTCCAATATAACTTCTTCTTCATTTTCAAAAGCAGTGAATATTTCAGCCAGCCCTGGAAGTCGTGCGATGAATTCATTTGTAATTATTTTTTTGGGACCATTGATCAAATCGTTATCGGATAATTCAAAATGGTAATG
>CATMBH010000037.1:0-9263 GCA_950063985.1 uncultured Fidelibacterota bacterium | reverse complement strand
TCGCCTTCCTTCCGGATGATATATGGCTGTATCTCTGTCAGTTTTGTCATAAAGTCATCCATTTCGAAGATGAGATCCCGCTCTACAGGAAAACCCGTTAATGGTTCTATACGGATTTTATCTGGGTAATAATCCTTGAGGAATACGGCGCAGGACAACTTCGGAACATTGTTGATCATCATGCCGCAACTGCCGCAGACACCCATCTGGCACGACCAGCGGTAGGAAAGCGTTCCATCGATCTCTTCTTTAATGTGATTGATGGCGTCCAGCACCACCCAGTCTTCACGGAACGGAACCTCGTATATCTGAAAAGTGGGCTCGCTTTCTTTTTCAGGCCGGTAGCGAAAGATTTCCAGTTTCATGGTTTCTGCCATTGCTTATACCTTATTCTTCTTTCCCATAAACCCTCTCTCCAGGCGGCCATTTAGTAATTACCACATCTTTATAGTCGATGCGGGGTTTAGTATCGTTTCGGTATGCCAAAGAATGCTTTAAGAATTTTTCATCATCCCTTTTCGGAAAGTCAGTTCGCTGGTGAGAGCCCCTGCTTTCCGTTCTTTCCAGGGCACTGTAGGCGATTGCTTCCGCCACATCCAGCATGAACTCGAGTTCCAACGCTGAGGTCAGTTCCGTGTTAAAATTGACACTTCTGTCTTCCATGATAACATTGGAAAAACGATCCTTTAGCTCTTTAATTTTATCGCATGTTTCCTTCAAACTTTTCTCTGATCGATAGATGCCATTACTCGTTTCCATGGTTTCGTTCATCTCCTTCCGAAGGGTGACAATTCGTTCTGTGCCTCCTTCCTTCTGGATAAAGTCCCTAGCGATACGCTTCTGTTCGTCCGCAGCTTGCAGTTCCAGCGAGGCCGTGTTAAGACGGGGGCGCTCCAATGCAAACTGGGCAGCTGCCTTTCCTGCGCGACTCCCAAACACTAGAAGTTCCGTTAGGGAGTTCGATCCCAGGCGGTTGGCCCCGTTGATTGAAACGCAGGCACACTCCCCCGCGGCGTAAAAACCGGGAAGGGCAGTAGCCCCTGTGATGTCAGTATCAATCCCTCCCATCATGTAGTGAACGACAGGCCTCACAGGGATTGGTTCGTATACGGGATCAATTCCGGCATAATTTTTAGATAACTCCCTGACGAAGGGAATCTTTTTATCAATTTTCTTTTCACCCAGGTGACGGATGTCGAGATGGACTACATGGCCATATGGACCGGAGACAGTTCTTCCTTTTTCCCTTTCCGCCACGAAAGCTTGACTCAGGCGATCCCGGGGACCCAGTTCCATGCTCTTTTTTACTGGATGCTTCGAATCAGTAATATCCAACGGCGTGCCCAAGTCATAATCCTGAAGATACCTATAGCCGTCTTTGTTCACCATGATTCCGCCTTCCCCCCGGGCAGCTTCCGTGATGAGAATACCCGTGCCGGGGAGTCCGGTGGGATGGTACTGGATAAATTCCATATCTTTTAGCGGTACGCCGGCTCGGTACGCCATGGACATCCCGTCGCCAGTTTTGATGGCACCGTTAGTCGTGAACGGAAAAACCCGTCCTGCTCCGCCGGTGCACATTATCACCGACCTGCCGGCAATCGCCTCCACCTTGCCAGAGCGAAGTTCGATGGCAATTACACCTTGGCACCGGCCATTCTCCACCAGAATCTTTGTGGCGAACCATTCATCGTAGCGGGTAATGTTGTTGTACTTGAGGGAGGTCTGAAAAAGGGTGTGGAGCATGTGGAAACCGGTTTTATCGGCAGCAAACCATGTCCGCTCAATATTCATGCCCCCGAACGGCCGAGTCGCCACTGTCCCATCAGTTTCCCGACTCCACGGACAGCCCCAGTGCTCCATCTGGATCAATTCTCTGGGAGCTTCGTTCACAAAAAGTTCCACCGCGTCCTGATCACACAACCAGTCCCCGCCGGCTATGGTATCGTTAATATGGTTTTCTAGAGAATCGTTATCTTTGATAACAGCCGCCGCGCCGCCCTCTGCCGCCACAGTGTGACTCCGCATGGGATAGACCTTGCTCACAACCGCGACACTCAAGCTTGGGTTCGTTTCGGCGATGGCAATGGCTGCTCGGAGTCCTGCGCCTCCGCCGCCTACCATGACAATGTCGTGATCTGTAATCATATAATATATGCCAGAAAAGTAATAATGCGGGAGATCATGGCTAAACCGCCGGAAAAATTACAAAACATGGATGGGAAAAATCATCCCTAATTATTATGAATTTCAATAATGACCAGCCAGCCCTGCACCTAAATGGCTCCCATAAAACAAAATACAGACAGAACTAATCCCCACAATAATGTACCACCCCGGCGGTTTGGTGTGAGTTTGGTTTTGTATGTAGCGCCATAAACATAAACTTATAAAACATGTGGCTGCCAGAATTTGTGTCGAGCCGTGCGTTTCAAGTATAGGCAATGGTTCTGACATGTGTCCATAGTTTACATCAGCTATAAAGCCTGTTGCCACTGCAACTATCGAGAACCCGGCTCCTATTAATAATGTGCACCAACTTGAAAAAAAAAGTTTATCATTTTTTAAGTAATAACCCAGTAAATCAAATAAGATGCTTATTGATAATAATGCAATAGGAAAATGGATAACTTGATGATGTAAATAATCTAGGCTAAACATGGTGTACTTTTGTCATGATGAATTCTTTGACTGATATTTCATCTTTTGTAAACTTTTCTTGGCTTTGTAATGTAAATACTCCCTTAGATAATACACTATCTATAAAGGGTTCAATGTATTTCCTTTCTGATGCAATGTTCAATCGCGCAGCCCGCTCATCTAGGCTATTGTACACCAGGTCCGCTAACCATTCAAGCCATTGAAGAATCGTTTTATTGCCCGGGGCAGACTGGTTTAAATCCAGGGTCGCTGCCTTTAAATTTAACTCCTTGCGTTCTGATGGGAGCCATCGGCTGACTTCCTCCAATAATATATCACGAGTTTTTCCCTGTTCCATTAGGGCCTGCCAAAAAGCAAGAGGTGCCAGTTCAAAACCATTTGGAGGACGGTCGGTAGAACGTAGCTCTAGGACTGTTTTATAACGCTCATGAGTAAAAATCTGATGGAGGGCTGTTTTTATATCCTCCGGTGCAATTTCATTTTTCTCAGAAATACTTTGCAACCATTGCTTAATGGTACCATTAAAAAAACCCACTTCTCCTGCTTTATTAGGCGTCGTAAAAATAACAGGCACTCCCAAAATATACCGGCAATATTGGGTTAATAATCCTTCGCTGTTGTGTATACCATGATCCAGTAAATGTCCGCAGCGAGCGGGATCTGTATCTTCCCAGATACTATAACGCATATTTTTATAACCAAGGGGCTGGCTATTCATAAATGGGGTATTGGAAAACAGAACAGCCGCCAGAGGGCTGATACTATCAGCGATGTATCCGCATTCTTCCGCATCCTGCCTGTCCAGCAAGTCAATATTCACCTGCACGCTGGCTGTATTGCGCATCATCCATGGACCGTGTTTTCCAGTGTTGGTGAAGTGGTCGTGCATTAAACGGTACTTGCGCTGATCAATGAGCCTAATATCGTTGGGACTGTAAATCGGGTCCAGGGCTAAATCAACAATTGTTAGATCATTTTCAATACATACGTTATCTATCAGCTTTTGCAAATTACTCAATTCATTCTGAATGTCATGAATATTAAACGCGGGTAGCGAGGCCCATTCCACCTGCCCGCCGGGCTCCAAGGAATATGTAACAAATGTACCCATATCTTTACACCCTAAATCGATGGCTTGGATGAAATCAGCTGCTGAATATTTCGTTCCGGGATTTGCGGGAATGCGTTCACCATTGCTGTTATATATTATTGTCTCAATTTCTACGCCGATGGCACGCTCGGCGGTATATGTACAGCCGGAAAGTATATGCGCTTCTACCTGTTCAACAATATTGCTCAATGGTTATCTTTCTTTATTCATTGTAGGGTCTAATAAATCCCTGATACTATCGCCTAGCAAATTAAAACCCAACACAGCAATTGCAATTGCTGTCCCCGGTGCCAAGGAAGACCACGGGGCAATACGTAAAAAATCTTTACTGCTGTTAATCATAGCGCCCCAGCTTGGCGTTGGGGGCTGAGCGCCTAACCCTAGAAAAGATAAACTGGCTTCGGCCATGATGGCTCCGGCAATGCCCAGGGTAAAGGTAACAATAATGGGAGCTAAACTGTTGGGTAAAATATGCCGCCATAGTATTGTTCTTTTGCTGAAACCCAATGCTTTTGCTGATTGTACATACTCTTGTTCTTTCAATTGTAATACCTGTCCCCGGACTAACCGCGCCATACCCGGCCATGTTACGAGACCTACAGCAAGAAATACAACATTCAAACTGGGTTCCAGTGCCGCTGTAATCCCTATGAGAAAAAGCAGCGTGGGAAAACCGAACATTATATCAGTACAGCGCATAATGATTGTATCTATTCTACCACCGGATATCCCAGACAGGGCGCCCAGCAATACACCAATCACCAGAGCAATGACACTGGCGATAAAACCGACTGCGAGTGAAATCCGCGCCCCGTGGATGATCCGCGACAATATATCCCGGCCGAATTGATCTGTCCCTAGCCAAAAGGTTATTGTTTCTTTTCCTGTGGAGAGACTTCCTCCTAAAACATTTTTCAATGCAATATGTTGCTGCCTATTCAATAAATCTGTTATAACAATTGTTTCATCTTCAACATATGCACTTTGCAAAGCCATGGAAATTTCCGGTAGCTCTGGTGCCAGCCGGTAGCGAATAATTTCCCCCTTAAAACCTGGTGGTTTATGCCGAAACTCCAGTATTTGGCTATTGGGATTCTGCGGTGCAAGCAAAGGCGCAAAAATTCCTAGTACTGCAATAAGCAACACACATGCCAGACCAAAAATAATACCGGGATCTTTCAACACCTTATTTATTATCACTTCCCTGACCGTTCCAACCGAATCCTCGGATCAACAACCCCATATAGCAAGTCCACCAATACATTCATCAATACAAACATTATGGCCATGAACAGTACCGTCCCTTGAATGACAGGGAAATCTCTTTTCATAATGGCTTCCAGCGCCAGTCGCCCTATCCCTGGCCAACCGAAAATTGATTCCGTCAATACCGCCCCGGATAAATAGCTACCGAAGTCCGTTCCGATAATCGTTATCACAGGAATCAGCGTGTTGGGAAAGGCGTGCTTTATAAACACCTTCCATTCCGGCAGCCCTTTGGAGCGTGCAGTGCGGATATAGTCATGGCTCAATACGTCCAGCATGGTGGCTCTGGTTAAGCGTGCCAGGTAGGCTGCCGAGCGCAGGCCCAGCGTCAGCGCCGGTAAAATGAGATATTCTATACCGCCAAAACCTGTAGGCGGCAACCATTGCAGCATTACACCCACTACTAGGACAAGAATCAGTCCTACCCAGAATACAGGTGCAGAAATGCCTGCCAGGGCCAGAACCATTATTCCCCGATCCATGAAACTTCCCGGGCGTACAGATGACATAATTCCGGCGGTGAGGCCAATCAGTATAGCAAAGAACATGGCAGTAATAGCCAGCATCATTGTGTTGGGAAATTTTTCTATAATCAGTGCTGCTACAGGCTCCCCTGTAATGAATGAATTACCAAAATTGCCCTGCAATACATTTCCAACATAGCGCAGAAACTGCAGGGGCAGAGGATCGTCCAAATGCAATTCCTGGCGCAACCGCTGAACGGTTTCTTCGCTGTAACGTTCCCCCACCATGGAGACCACCGGATCGCCGGGAATGATGTACATCAACACAAATGTTATAATGATAACACCCAATAGAACCGGGATGGCTTGAAGGAGCCTGTTTAAAAAATACTGAATCATTCCTGTGCCATTTTACTGATATTCATATAGCGATTGGCATTAAAAATCGGTGAGGGTTGAAAACCCTTTATCCATTGTTGGGTTAAATAGATTGTTTTACTGTGCCATAAAAAAACCCAAGGCGCTGCATCCACAATCAACTTATTTGCATCTGCTATCAAACGTTGCCGTTCAGCATTGTTGGGTAAACGCTGAATCTTAATTATGATTGCATCAATGTCTGGATCAGAAAAACGGTTACGATTTTTCATGGATTCTGTGCTGTAGAATAATGGGTATAAAAAATTTTCACCATCGGGATAATCCGCAAACCAATCCAGATAATAAAGATCCGGTTTTCCTTCCCGCACGGCTGTCTTAAATACATTCCAGTCACTGCGCTTAATTTCCACTGTAATGCCCACCGCCGCCCAATCAGACTGCAGCGCTTCCAAAACATGAAACATGCCCGAACCGCCGGCCACGTAAATTTCTGTTTGCAAGCTGTTGCCAAACCCGGCTTCTTGCAGTAATTGAATTGCTCGAGAGGGATTGTATTCATAGCGCAGCTCGGTGACCTCTGATAACAGCTGGGGCGGAACGGGCCCATTGGCAAGGGCAGCTGAGCCGTTTAAAAGTATATGAATTATTTTTCCCCTGTCCATGGAGTAATTCATGGCCTGACGCAGTCGTAGGTCATCAAAGGGTGGCCGGGAACAATTCATGCCGATATACCAGATATTCAGCTCCTCCACTTCAATCTGGTCATAGTTGTATTGACGCCAGTATTCTATTTCTCCTTGTGGTACTTCCAATATGTCCAGTGAGCCGGTTTCAAATTCCGCTGATTGCGTCATGACTTCAGAAAGGATTCTAATCCTCAAATTGTCGGTTATTGGCGGAGTGTCCCAATAATCCTTGTTTCGGCTAAAAAGTAATTCCCCATCTCTGGCCCATGTTTCCAATCGCCAGGGCCCTGAACCGGCGGGAACTGTTGACAACGACTCGATACCGTTTGAATTAATAATCGCCGCAGCGGGCATAGCCAGGTATTGAATAAAGGGTGCAAAGGCCTCATCCAGCTCAACCACCAGTGATGAATCATTGGTAATTTGCAGTCCCCGTACATGATCCGCCTTTCCAGTCATAAAATCTTTTGCCCCAGTGATACGTTCCAATAACCACGTCTGGGGTGAGGAGGTCTGCGGGTCTAAAATTCTATGGAATGATTTGGTAATATCATTTATGGTTAATGATGTGCCATCATGAAAGCGGACATTGTTTCTAATATTAAAGGTATATATCCTGCCGGTATTGTTAACCGACCAGCTATGGGCAATGGCTGGGGCCAGGTTCATGTCGGCGTCAAAGCGTACTAGATTATCGTACACTAAAGAGATGATTTTTCCCGTCCTTAGGTCGGTGGCAAAAGCCGGATCAAAACCGCGGATGTCTGCGGAATAGGCGATGGTCAACGTTTTATAATCCACCTCCCTGGCACATCCAAGGAATAATAATAGCAGAATGAACAGTTGAATGGGACGAAACATAGCCTTGAAAATAAAACAGCCTTCATCGAATGGCGAAGGCTGTTTATAATAATAACTGGCTTTTTATACTGCGGTTATTCCACCATTTCTCCGCCACCGACCAAGTCTTCTAGGTTGAAGGCGCCATTTTTTTCCATCTGTTTTGCTGCGGTAACAATATTTTTTCTTGCCTTATCCACTTCCCGTTTCGATACAGCTCCTTCTACCGGTTCGTACATGGCCTGTTTTTTCTTGGGCAGGTTTTCAATCACACGATTAACAATATCTTCCGGCATTCCTTTAAGAGCCAAGGCGATGGTGTCCAGCTCAACAGAATTCATGAGATCCCTTAGAATGCTGTCAGTCAATAAATCAAATAATGCATCCCATGTCAGGTGATATTTTTTTACTTCTGCTGCCAGATCAGGGTTTTCCCTAGTAATGTTTTCCAGAAATTGGGTTTCTTCTACGGAACTCAAACCGCTCAAAATTTCCGCAACTTCTTTACCGCCTCCTCTGGAAAAGGCAATTGTTTTGGGTAGAAATTTCGATTTTTTATGAAGATCGTTTGCTACATTCACTATGGCTTCTAAAGGGATGTCGTTCAAATTACCCATTTCCATAATGATATTTCCTTTTGATTCCACAGACAAGTTCCCCATTACTTTGTTGCGTCGTTCACCAGCGACTTGTGCCAGTACTATAGCTGCTACGGAATCAGATTCAGGTTTAATAAGTGCGATAAGCTGTTCATCGTTTAGATCCTCCAGGAAACCGAAGGGTTTTTTAGGTTCATCAGATTCTTCATCGTAGAATTTTTCACTCACAAAACTGAAGTAAAACTCTTCCATTACCCTTTTCTTAACTGCAAAAGATACATTGTTAAGTTCGCGCATGGCCGCCCGGACTTTACGGATATCTGTCTTAGATAAATCTTTTACCAATGTAAGAGCAAGGCCTTCTCCCAACACTGAGAACAGTATTGCTGCTTTTTGAAGGCCTGAAAGTCTGTTAATATCTGTAATCATGGTCCTGCCTTATTTTTTCTTCTTTTTCTTCTTTTTATCGCTATCTTTTTCCTCAAGTTCGACAGGAGCAGCAACAGGTTCTGGCGGCGGAGTATCATCTTCCATCCATTCCTTTACAATTCGTGTCGCTGCACTCGGCTGGCTGACGCTCATGGATACAACCGCCTGCCGCATATCAGAAATTTCGCTTTGTAAAACACTGGTGTCTTCCGCTGGAATAGATTCTGGGGCCGGGGGTGTTGTTTGAGGAGTTGTCACAGCCTTGTTTTCACTTTTTTTTTTCCGTGACCGGGGTGGATACATCCAGGGTGGTGGCAATTGCTGGCGCTGACGATTCCCCATAATCACGATAACCAATACAACTACAAGCACAATGACCAGCGCCCCAAGCAGGGATACAAATACAATCATCACGGTTGAAGATCCGCCTTTATTCATGCTACGGTCTAAGTCTGATTGCACCGCGTCCAGCATGGCCAGTTTTTCAGCTATCTGGGCATCCAGAGCTTCTTTTTCACTCATCTTTTCACCCATGGCTTTTTCTGCCTGGGCGGCTTCATCTCCTGAAACATCCTCAGAAGTTATCATGGACTTGAGGCTGGTGATTTCATTATTTAGCGCCTGCATTTTCAATGAATCACGTCGCAATATATCTCTTTTTTCCAACTGATACGCCCTTTCTCGGGCTGCTGATTCCAAGCTGGTTAACTGCTGCTGGAAATACGTTTTATCTTGCTCACGGCGATCTGCTTCCTGTGCTTTGTAGTCTTCAAGTTCCTCTTTCCAGTTCATAGAACCTTCATCTGGTTGCTGTTGTTCCAGTGAC
>CATMBH010000036.1:0-9310 GCA_950063985.1 uncultured Fidelibacterota bacterium | reverse complement strand
AACTATTATAAGTCAAAAAGATTTTTTGCGTTGGCAGTTGTTTTTTCAGCGATCACAGCTAATGAAACATCATGAATCACAGCTAGTTTTTCCGCCACAAAGCGGGTTCGACCCGGTTCGTTTGGTTTACCGCGGTGAGGTACGGGACTCAAATAGGGCGAATCTGTTTCCACCAGCAATTTATCCAACGGTAGTTCTTTAGCCACACCAGGTAAATGACTGTTTTTAAACGTCAGATTACCGGAAAAGGAAATATAATAGCCCATATCCACGAAAGTCTTCGCTGTATTTAGATCGCTGGAAAAACAATGTGCCACACCAATCACATCCGGAAATTCTGACAATATCTGAATTACATCATCATCCGCATCACGGTTGTGAAATATGACTGGTTTATGTGATTCACTGGCGATTTGCAGCTGTTCACGAAATATTTTTCTTTGAATTTTTGGATCTGAAATATTTCGAAAATAGTCTAAACCCATTTCTCCCACAGCAACCATCTTGGGGTTTTTCATAAATTCATGAATCTGTTCAACATAATTTTCTGGTGCATCTTTGGCATCATGAGGATGAATACCAGCTGAGGCATAAATGTGTTTATGTTCTTGAGATAGTGTTAAACATACCCTCGAATCTTTAATATTAGTGCCAACGCAGATGAAGCGGTTTACACCCAATTCTGAAGCGCGATTTAATACACCATCCAGGTCATTTTTCAAATCATTATAGAATAAGTGACAATGCGTGTCTATCAACTTCATTTGTTTTTTTATAAAAAATGATCAGTTTTAATTTTTAATAAACTTTTCCACCAGATTCTACTTTATCACCATCAACTACTATTAAAGATAATTCTTTCTTTCGTGAAGCTGCCAGGAGCATCCCCTTTGATTTTACACCTTGAATGGTTGCTTGTTCTAAATTGGAAACAACTACGATCGTTTTTCCGACTAATTCTTCTGGTGTATAATGATCTGCGATTCCGGAAACTATCTGCCATTCTTCATTCCCTGCCTTGATTTGCAGTTTATAAAGTTTATCCGTACCCTCTACTTTTTCTGCAGATAATATTTCTGCTGTTTTCAGACCGAGCTTCTCAAAATCTTCATAGTCAATGAATGTTCCATGAGTATTAGTATTATCTTCACTATTACCCTTTTGCATATCAATCCGCGGAAACAACGGTGGATGTTGTTTTAACCTTGTTCCTGCTTTTAATCCACCCCAGCTTAATTCACTTGTCTGCACATCGAATGTTTCTAAAACAATTTCAGTTCTGTGAGGCATAACTGGCCCAAGTAGCAATGTACCGATTCGCAGTGCTTCTGCAGCTGTATATAATACTCTGCCTGCAGCTTCTTTATCATTTTTTACAAGTTTCCAAGGAGCTTGATGCTCCATATATTTATTAACTCCACGTATGAATTGCAGTGTCTCTTCAATTGCTTCATGAACCTTCATTTCTGTAATCAAAGTATGAATTGATGTAATTACCTTTTCTGCGGAAACCTTTATTTCATTATCTGCAGTTGTACTTTTTCCGGGGTCCGGAACGACACTGTCAAAATTCTTTTCTATAAGCTTACTGATTCTGCTTAAGAGATTGCCAAAATCGTTAGCGAGATCACTGTTATAACGTTTAATAAACGATTCCATCGTAAAACTGGCATCTTGCCCCAGCACCATTTCGCGCATGAGGTAATAGCGTACAGGATCAACGCCGTATTCTTCGATCAGATCCAAAGGATTGACTACATTGCCCAGGGTTTTGCTCATTTTTGATTCACCGCTCATCCACCAGCCATGGGCAAAAATAGATTTTGGCAGAGGCATTTCTGCAGACATAAGCATAGTCGGCCAATAAACGGCGTGTGTGGTCAAAATATCTTTACCTATCAAATGATATTCTGCCGGCCACCATTTTTGATATGATTTATCGTTCACACCAAAACCTGTAGCTGTAACATAATTAATAAGAGCATCGAACCAAACATAAGTGACATAGTTATTATCAAAAGGCAGATCAATCCCCCAGTTCAAGCGAGATTTGGGTCGCGAAATACATAAATCACTTAAAGGCTGGCGTAAAAATCCCAAAATTTCATTTTTCCGATGTTCAGGTTGAATAAAATTCGGATTATTATTTATATGATCGATCAATGTTTGCTGATATTTTGACATCTTGAAGAAAAAATTCTTTTCCTTTAGTTTATTGATGTCCCTGAATTCACCGCTTTCCGCTTCCTTTTCCGTGATAAACCGTTCTTCCGAAACGGAATAAAGCCCTTCATATTCATCTTTATAAATATCACCATTGTTATATACAATCTGGAGAATATCCTGAACAACTTTTACATGTCGATCTTCTGTGGTACGGATAAAGTCATCATTGGAGATATGTAGCTTTTCCCACAATTCCAGAAATCGCGGCGCCATTTCATCACAATGGACTTTTGGTTTTACGCCCCGCTCTGCTGCAGCCTGCTGAACTTTCTGTCCATGTTCATCCAATCCAGTCAGAAAAAAAACATCATTCCCTTCTGCTCTATGATATCTGGAAAGGACATCTGCCAGTATCGTGGTATAGGCATGACCAATATGGGGTTTGTCATTTACATAATAAATAGGAGTAGTTATGTAGAATTTGCCAGCCATTTCAGGCCTTTCCTTTTAAATAATGTTGAATATCTACAAGCATATTTATTAGTGTTAGGGGCATATAAAAATTTCTATCCATAGACCCTATTGTACTTTCGATCACAGAATTGACTGCAGCAAGATTAGCTTGAGGATAGGAAGTTGTGAATGATTTAAGAGCTTCTGCAAGGCCATTTTGTGCTAAAGGTGCATCAATATTTTGACGCAAACGAAAAGATTGCTGAAACCAGGTTTGGAGAAGAAATAATTGAAATTTGAAATCGTCTGGATCGCTGCGAACCATTCTTGACATATTATTTATGTATAATCGCCAGCTATTGCCATCAGTATTAACCACTGATTCAACTTGATCTTTCATTGCATTTAAAATATCATCTATCGGGTGATCTGCTAAAAACCGAGCTTTGTGTATATTACCATCAGTCAAATGCGCATAAAATTCTGATCCCCTTAAACTGATTCCATTTTCTTTCAAGTATGCATTGACCGTTTCATTGGCTAAAGGCGGAAAATCAATATGCTGGCACCGTGATTGAATTGTAGACAAGAGCATTGTTTTATGATCCGTTACAAGAATGATGGTGGTTTTTTCCGGCGGTTCTTCCAATACTTTAAGCAATGCATTCGCTGAAGCACCATCGCCATCTGAAAGATAATGAGCATCAAAAATCAATACTATCTTGTAACCATAATCAACAGATTTGAGATAGAGTTTTTTTCGTAATTCGCGAATTGAATTGATCAGTATTCTTTTCGCTTGTGGAAGTTTGATCTTTTGAAATGGGTCTTCACCTTTTTTCTGCAATAGGTCTGTTAATAAAGCTGCATTGTTATCGCCTATAATTATCAGGACATCTGTATCTTTATCTATGCTCTCCTTTTTGCGCGGCAGTGGTACAACCACATGGAGATGTTCATGCTGCATTGATGCAAATCGTAAACACGATGAGCAGGTGCCGCAGACTGTTGCATTGTTTTGGCAATTTAACGCTGCGCCCATAGCCAGGGCTGTCGCTTCTTTTCCGGAGCCTTCTGGACCACTGAACAAATAGGCACTGCCCACGCGATTGGAAGCGATAATTTTTTTAATGCGTTTCCATACATCTGGTTGATAATGTGCTGCATCAAATATCATTGTTTCACCAGCCATTTTTCTGGATCGAGTTTTTGGTCTTTTCCCCAGATCTCAAAGTGAAGTTTTGAGCCATTGATGGATCCCGAATCACCCATATACGCAATGATATCCCCTGCTCTTACTTCACTGTCCACATTTGTTTGAATTTTTGTGACATGGCTGTAAATCGTAAAAAAATCGCCGCCATGATCTATGATAATGATATTTCCATAACCGCGGATAAAGGTAATTGTCGTAACTATACCACCCATTACCGCATAAATCTGTGTGCCCGGCTTCCCCTTTATGTCAATGCCAGTGTTGTTTGTTGTTGTTTTCAGTTCAGGATTCCACTTACGGCCAAATTTGCTGATCACTTTTCCACTCGCCGGCCAGGAAAGCTGACCTTTCAATGCAACAAACGATTTGGTTTTTAATGCTTCCTTCTGGCGACGAATGCGCTCTGCACGCTCCGCACGAGTTTTATCTTCCTTGATATTAGCAATCTCTTCTTCCAGTTGCTTTACACCCTCTTCTTTTAGCTTCACATATTGAGCCAGTTCAGTTTTACTGTTACGAATTTTTTCCAGTTCACGTTTTTTCTTTTGACGCTTCACACGCAAGTCTGCCATTTGTTTATCACGTTCTGCATTCAGGCTTATGCTTTTTCGGAGAATCGCCTCCACATTCAATTTCTTTTTACCAATACTCACTAACAATGAGTGGATCTGCTTTTTATGCTTATTATCTATACCTGAAATTATTTTCTGATACTTTGTTCGATAAATTGCCTGCCGCCAGGAAGTAGAACTCAACACTTTTTCAATATCGGATAATGATCCCTTTTTAAACACATTGATTGCGCGATTGGCATAACGAATTCTTAATTTTTTCAATTCATTTTCATTCACTTCAATTTCATTTCCCAGCTTTACAATTTCTTCCCGTGCTGCTGTCTCCTCTTTTTTTAATTGGACAATCAACCGCTCCACCAATGAAATTTCCTTCTCAAGATTGGTAATCGTCCTGGCAGTGGATTTCTCCCGGTTTTCTTCAGAGCGCAGTTTTTTTCGAGTAGATTCAATTTCATTTTTGAGATCCCGAACCGCTTTTGATTGATAATTCAGTTCCTTTTCAAAATCCCGATCTTCTGTTTGTGCCCAGATAACCTGCCCTATTAGAAATAATATGAATGTAATGCGTCTGAACATAGACCGCAAAAGTACCCAGTTCGTTAATCTTGATACAATGGGTTTCACTCTAAATATATGATGACAAAATAAAAAATAATTATTGGTAATTGGTGTAGGCGAGGATATAAAGAATTGATGTATAGTTTTTTTAAGATAATTTTAGCTTACCATCTAAAACAATACCCTCGAACAGGATATTTTTTAAAGATTCAAATAATAACGCACATTTCCTTTAAGCGTCTTTTTTGATCTTAAATAATATATAATCTTTAAATGACAAATACATATCTCCACCCCCTTCCAAGGGGTATATCCACAATTGGATTGATGTACCATTACTATCTTTTTTTTCGACGATATTTTTCGGGTGGCCCAGCAAAGATTGAATATCGGGAACAGTCATCCCAATAGTCAACGGTGGAATTATCTTCTTTGTAATGGCTCGCTGGCGAACATCATCCATTCTTTGATCGATCCGACCAGACATCTCACGCTCTTGATCACTTTTAAATTTGTTTAATAATTCATCAAGTATTTTTTCGTTTTTCTCACCCAATCCACCAGTCATTGTACTGGCATCAACCAACATTTGTATTGCTGAACGCAATTCAGCATGATCAGAAACCTTATTGGCCATTTCTACCAAATGCGTTGCGACCTGGTAGCGTAAAGTGCTAACCTCAAAATTCAATGATTTGTCTTTTAACAAAGTTAGATCTAATAAATCCAAAGATTTGCTATAAAATCCAAATTTTAATGCTTTTTCAGCTTCTTGCATCAATTGTCTAGCTTTAAAATATGGTATTTTGTCTCTAGCCTCTTTAGAGAAATGAGCAATGTTTTCCATGAGTTTAATTGCTTGTTCAGCTTTACCTTGAGATGATAATAATTCAGCTTTTTCAATTTGAAGGATAGCGATGTGATCCAATTTTCCATGTATCAAATCTTTTATTTCTCCATCTGCTCTTAACCGCGCTGCAATATATCTATCTATTGCTTTATCCATCATTCCTTTGAGCTCATATTGAATACCTTCACTGTATAACTGCATCGGTATCTTTTTTTTACTTACTGCTAAAAATTTCTCTGCTCGTTTACGATTAGCATGGTTAGGATAGTTATCCAAAAAAGTTTCAAAATAATCTTTAGCAGTTACAAAATCTTCTCTATAATAATATTCTTTTCCCCGATCGCCAGATGTTAAGGTACCTCCATATAAAACGGAAAATGTAAAATGGATTCCAAAATCTTGAAGATGAATCTTTTTAATCGGTGTGAAATCATCTGGATCATTAATGGAGTTGAGTTTTGTATAAGCATAACGCAGATCTAGCCCAAATGAAAAACGATTATGACGCAAACGTGTTTTCTTGCCCTTTTCATCACCATATTTTTTTCCGAGATCAATGATGAATCTAGGACCCATGGAAATGGACATAGATGGCCCTAAACCTGAAGGACTTGATAATAGTTCATCTTCCTTGTCCATATAAAAACTTGCTGTAGATAGGCCGTATGTATATCGCATATCTATATACCAAGGCTCAAACCACTGCAACATTGCAGTATGGCTTAACCCAAATGTTAAAACTCTAGGGGAGAATCGAATATCACCTGGATTCCAACTGGCATTTACATTCCCCCAATTAGAAACTACATCTATTTTTCCAGGCACAATAATGTTGCTGTAACGAAAATTAAACCCCGTTTGCATATCGAGCCAACTGGCTCTCAAGAGAGTATAAAACAAATTTGTTTTAACAAAGTCGATATCTAATTGGTGGCCAACTCTTGCTGCTATTTTCCCGCCATCAAAACCGGATATAGCATCTTCATATCTCATCCAGCTTGAAGAAACTGCATCATCAGTTCCACCACCGTAAAAAAATACACCATAACGTACTTCTGCAGGTAAAAATGTTACTGGTTCATGGAATTCGCGGCGGTGTAGTATCCGGTCTTTCCAGTAGCCTGGTTCGTATTCAATTTCTTGCTCGGGACTGAATTGAATTAAACCCCACAAATAGGATTTTACAGAATCAACAGCTGCGCCATTTATATGACAAAAGGATGTTAATAAGATGATGGCTAGTGTTAACCTCGGATACATGACAGTATAAAATAATGCCTCCTTACTTTTTGAGCAAGAGAAAGAGAAGGACAGATGTAAATTCTCTCTTCTCCCGGTAAGGGGAACAATTTTATAAACTGATTATACCACTAGTGAAATGAGACTAAAACATTTAACAATTTTGTTCATAATCACTACTTCTGTTATTGCACAGAATTTTACCATTGCTCGTTTGCATTACGGCGGCGGCGGCGATTGGTATAGCAATCCCAGCAGTTTGCCCAACTTGTTGAATTATTTACAAACCCACACTACCATTATTGCCGCCGATAAAGAAACCCGCATTAAGCTAACGGATGAGAATCTTTATTCGTATCCATATTTGTATATGACCGGCCATGGTAATGTCCGTTTTACAGAAGCAGAAATCATTCGCTTAAGAACATTTTTGCAGCGGGGCGGTTTTCTGCATGCTGATGATAATTATGGAATGGATCAATCATTCCGTAGAGAAATGAAACGTGTTTTCCCGGATAAGGCTCTTGTTGAATTGTCTCATGATCATCCCATATTTCACCAAGTATATGACTTTGAACATGGCTTACCAAAGATTCACGAACATGATAATAAACCTCCTCAGGCCTTAGCGCTTTTTGAAGATGATCGAATTCTGGTACTCTATACGTATGAAAGCGATTTGGGCGATGGTTGGGAAGATGCTGAAGTGCACAATGATCCTGAATCCATTCGTGAAACAGCGTTGCAAATGGGTGTCAATATTATTCATTTTGCTCTGACACAATAATGCAATCAATCGAAAAACAACTCCATACTATTCGCAGAGCAGCCTTGTTGAACGATGCCAAGACTGCGGCTTGGATATTGTATTCGTTCGGCCTTCTAGCAGTTATTAGTGCCATATCTCTGGAAAGCATTTTTTACTTCATACCACAGGTCCGCTACGGAATATGGCAGCTGGGTTTACTGATTACATTGGTCATTTTATCTGGTTTTGTATTGATTTACGTCCTGGCAATCAATAACAGGATTCATCGTTATCGCTGGTCAACCTTGGCCAGAGCCGCTGGCAGATTGGTGTTTCCAAAAGAAGATACAATAATCAATGCACTGCAGTTAGAACGGGGCTTGGATACAAGTTCATCCAAACCATTGAGTAAATCTTTTGTGGCGGAAACTGTCAAAAAACTGGAAAACCTCAATGAAGCTGAATTATTCCATTCCAATCGTGCTCAAAAATGGAAATCATATTCAATGATAATTCTACTGGTCGGTGTATTTCTGTTTGCAATCAGTTGGAATACTTCTACCCAGGCTGTTTTTCGATGGTACCACCCCCGAACATCCTTTCCTGCACCAAAACCATTTGCAATACAAAATCAATCTGGAAATATCAATCTTTTGGGCGGAGAAACAACAGAACTTGCATTCACAGTTATGGGCGACGCACCCGATTCTCTTATTATTGATCTGCAAGCTTATGCTGCACCTGACAGTAATCAACCTATAATAATAGCGAAAAAAGATAGTGTGGGGATTTATAAATATACTATTGAAGATATTTCCCAGGATTATCGTTATCGCGCATATTATACAGCAGTTCATTTTTGGGAGGTTTGGGAAGAAATATCTTCTCCATTTTATTCTATTTCTGTAACGGATCGTCCTGTAATGGAAGATTTAACAATCACGCTCACACCGCCAAGTTATACACACTTAAAACCCATCATTCAAAAAGGAAACCAAGCGGATATCAGTGGCTTGATTGGATCAAGTGTTCATGTTGCGCTGCGCAGCAACCGTCCATTAAAAAACGGAGCATTAATTATCAATAATAAAGAATTGTCCATGAACATCAATGGTAAAAAAGCTACGGGTGATTTTATAATCAAAGAAGATGGACAATTGGCCATTCAACTACAGGATATACGCGGAATCACAAATCGCAATCCGATTCCTTTTTACATTACAGCAATTCATGATCTTCAACCGGATATAACTGTCTATCAACCCGAACAAGTCATTGAGCTTGGCAGTGATCAAACTATACCAATACATTTACAGATCGAAGACGATTTCGGTTTTTCCAATTTGCAGGTCGCCTATGAAATTCACAGGCCTGCTTACATAGCAATGGATCTCCTTCTTTCTCTATTCACGATTCCGATTGATGATCCCATGAATATAAATCAGGAATTAATACATATTTGGCAATTGGTTGAATTAGGATTAATGCCGGAAGATGAAGTCCAT
>CATMBH010000035.1:0-9355 GCA_950063985.1 uncultured Fidelibacterota bacterium | reverse complement strand
TACTCCCTTCAATTGTTAAACTTGTACCAATTGGTTTCACTTTTTCAAATCCGGGAATATTATGACAGCCAAAACAACCATATTGTCCTATGAGGCGTTGTCCATTATAATCCAATTTCTCATCTATCGTTATTCCAGCAAGCTTGGCATCTACCTGCTCCTTACGAAGTTGCTGGCTTAAAAATCCAGCCGCAATATCATCAAGGATCTCTTCATTCACTCCAGGAATTTCTTGCGCATCAAATTCATTATTTTTATCCTGTGTAAGATACGCAGCTATGTCAGCTGCTTCCTGTCTGGTCAAACGCAGGTTTGGCATTTTCGTTTCCGGATGGAAAGAAGCAGGATCCCTGACCCAATTATATACCCATTGAGCAGTTGATTTAGATCCCAATCCAATTAAGTTTGGACCTTGCTCACGTCTTAAGGTTTGGATGGAGGTTGGTTCTTCAGCTACAGCATCGGGCTGAATCTCATGGCAGCCCATACAACCAACAGATGCCACTAAAAGCTGTCCATTTTCTGCATCCGCATTCCGTGGCAGTTTATCCATAGGGAAAGATTCACTCTTATTAAATAAATATGCAGTGATCGAATGAATTTCCTGTTCAGTACGAATTAAAGAATTTGGGTCGCTATTGTTTGTTACATTAAAGAAATGGGGCATCCACGTATTGTGACGAAAATCCCTGGGGCTGTTGATCCATTTCCAAGTCCAATCTTTGGTCGTTTTCGAAGCGACCTTTGCCAAATTGGGTCCCGTTTTGGGCTTACCTTCCCAGCGGTCCATCTTATGGCACCCAAAGCATCCGGTGCGCTCAACAAGGGCCATGCCAAGAGAAAGCGTTTTCGCTCCATCTATGGGCATATTTCCGCTATGGCATTTGAAGCAGCCTGCTTCCATATTCTGTTTGGTAAACATAGGGTTGTCCCAATGGTGCATGCGGTGCCAATCATATTTTTCTTCCCATTCATGGGCTTGCTCTAGACTAGAGGGTGAGTGAGCAGTTGTATTAAAACCTGTACCTCTGCCTCGACCTGCATGGCATGTTGTACAGCCAAATTCACTCAAAGGGTGTGGAGAATTCGCTCCCACCATTTGATCTAAATTAGGATGTGTTGTATAAGGCTGGGGAGAATCTTCAAAGTCCTTATTATCGATACCCATGTGACAGGTCATGCAGCGATCAACCTTTGGCATACTTAAATACACAAGGTCTTCTTCAATGTCCTTTACTACAACCTGTTTTACCTCATAATAAGGATCAATAAAATCCAGAACAGGAAGATCACGGACCACATTGGCGATCTTGTTAGAAAATGACATTTTTTCCGGATCAGTTTTAGCCAGTTTCCTAACTGCAAGATTGCGTTTCCGGCTGATGGAACTTAATTCATCTTTATAGGATTTGTTTTCAGCATATAGATCGGCTAAACGATTTTGCAGAATTTCCAGCTTCTTTTCAACTGTCTCTAGTTCCAACTTAAACCCAGAAGTAAGTGCATCGAGACGTTTAAGGTTTTTTTCTGCAGTTTCTACATTTCCATTTCCGTGACGAGCTTGATCTGCGGTATATTTTGCTACATCAGATTCAGCTTTGGCAAATTGATGATTCTGGTTCATACGATAGCGTTCTGCGTCAACTTCCTTGATCTTTCCGTTTAGTTCATCTATCTCATCGACCTTGCCTTGCAATTTCTTTTTAGCTTCCGACAAACGCTCCTGCAACGTATTATATTCGTCATTGCTCTCAAGATTACTATTCAGTTCAGCAAGATTATTGCTGATTTTTTCTATTTCAACACTGCGGAATTCCTTTTGAAATTTTTTCCATGGACGCTGATAATCATCAGCAAAAGTAAGAATGAAAATACCAGCAAAAACCAGACTCGATAGAGCGAACCAACGATTCAGCTTGAGTATATTATAATATCGTTCTTGTTGGTCAATCATGTTCTATTAAATCTAAACTAGAAATTGAAGAAATATTCTGGTATGGCTATGATGTATTTCAAATTGAATATCCACCGCAGATACATTTTAATCGGTAATGTTAATGCAGTCAGGATCAAAACGATGAAAAGTGAATAAACAAAAGGATTCAACCGTTTATATATATTCTTACATACTGTTTTGGCCAATAATGGCGGCAGAATGAGAAAATATCCAGCTAAAAGAAGGATGCCCCAAATTTCTCTAACTAAAATACTATCAGGGAGCCCTGTGCTAAACCATTTAATATAAATATATTCAGATAAATTAATGTTGGTTAGTGCTTCAATTTTATGGATATCCCAGTATTCGAACGGACCAAAGAAATTCCAGTTTGGTCCTCTGAGAAACGTTCCAACTATGATCAGCATATTCCACATTACCAGCCAGCCGAACATGAAAAGAGCAATGGATAATTTCCTGTTTTTAAAACTATAATATCCAGAACCAGCTGGTTCATTATCGATAAAAGGGAAAGCCATCAAACCCACTATGATTAAGGTGGGTAAAACAACACCAGCCATCCAAGGATCAAAATATACCAGCATTTCCTGCAGGCCTAAGAAATACCATGGTGCTTTTGCAGGATTAGGAGATTCGGAGGGGTTCGCTGGTTCTTCGATAGGCGCTTGTAAACTAATGGACCAGATCAGCAGAAAAGCAGAACATAAAATCAGAGCAATAAATTCAACATACACAAGATCCGGCCAAACTAGCACTTTATCATTTGGTGCGTCGTATTGTTCATCAATCGATTCGCCGCGTTCTAATTTGGCATCGTTTTCGTATGCTTGGTGCATCGATAACCATGTAAAAAAGTAAACAAGAAAAATCAATCCGGAGATAGGCACATTATCAGGTTTCAGAACAATGGATTTGAAATCAGGATCCGTTATGCCAAATATGAAAAAAGCGGCCATGATAATTGCCGCAATGAGCATACCTTTGCCAGACCATAACACATATAATTTTAACCGGCGGTTCCATTTATCAAACCAGTTATTGATGGGAAAAATAAAGAAAAAGATAATCAGTGTCGACGTAAAAAGAATCGTCGGATTCGAGATTGTGTCGATTAAATGCTTAAAATCTTCCATTATTATACTGGAGTTGAAATACCACCGTCTTTACGAATTCGCCAGAAATGGACGGCCATGAAAATCATAATAATAAATGGCAAGCCGATACAATGCAGCACATAAAAACGCAAAAGTGCTGCTTCACCCATAAACCGTCCTCCAATTAAAGCAAAACGCACATCACTGCCCATGGTTATAAAATTAATATCTCCAATAGCCAATAATCCTGCTCCAGGGCCTTCATGTCCAAGAAATGGGGCTGCGCGAGCCATATTGGATCCAACAGTGATCGCCCAAATGGCCAGTTGATCCCAAGGAAGCAGATAACCGGTAAAACTCAACAACAATGTTAGAAGTAAAAGTATAACACCGATTGCCCAATTAAATTCGCGTGGCGGTTTGTATGAACCTGTCATAAACACACGGAACATGTGCAGCCAAACAGTAATAACCATGGCATGGGCACCCCAGCGGTGGACTTCTCTCATGATCCCAAAGGGTACTTGTTCTGCTAAATCAATAATATCGGTATAAGCATATTCAATCGTCGGGCGATAATAGAACATGAGCAGTATACCTGAAATGGTCAAGATAAGGAATATGAAAAAAGATAATCCACCCATGCACCAGGTGAATTTTAATTTTACTGCGTGTTTGGGTAATCGTACAGGGTGAAGATGAAGAAATACACTATTCAGCACCACCATCATCCTTTGACGGCGGCTTTTGGGAACACCACCTCCGCGGAAGATGGATTTATACAATTGAGTCCCGCGAAATTTATCTAACATAGAGTTTCCATTATACTTTTAAAAACGCTTCCGGGTCATTCCATTGACCCTTTTCCTGTTGGAATTTTCTCGTTTTATCAACGATGATCTGACCATTATCTGCCAAAACGATCTTGAATCGTTCCAAGGGTCGTGGAGCTGGTCCTTCAAAATTAATTCCAGTTTTAAAGAATCCACTCCCATGGCAAGGGCATTTAAATTTTTGTTCCGAACTTAACCAATTAGGTGTACAGCCAAGATGCGTACATGTTGTTGAAAGAGCATAAATGCCAGCAGCATTCCGAACGATCCACACACCATATTTATTTTTCCATCGCAAATCTACTTCACCAACAGTATAATCATCTGGATATCCAGCGCGGAAGGTCTGTACAGGTTCAAACAACACATTTGGGAAAAAGAAACGCAGCATCATGGTAAAAAACCCTCCAGTTGCAGCAACAAATGCTAACCACCCAATGGATAGCCAGGAAAAAAATGAACGGCGTGTTATTTGATCGCTCGAATCAGCTTTACCAAGGGCTGCGGGTGGACGACGGCCAGGGTCTTTAGTAGCAGATTCTTTTGAAATTGTTTCGGCCATATATTTTCTTAATCAACTAATGCGTGTCGTGCTGCTTCTCGTACCTTCATGCTTCGGTCTTTATCTCTCAAATCTATTAATACAGATTCAAATTCTGAATCAATAATATTGGGTATAACTTGAATCGCCACCAACATGGCTTGATCCTGTTCAAAGGGATCAATATTAGGAAAAGAATCTAAATATTTTCGGTCTAAAAGGTCTAATAATATTCCGCGTCCACGGTCATTTTTTAACTTTGCCAAAGCTACGGCTGCATCCCAGCGAACATTAACTTCCTGGTCCGCTAATGCTGTTAAAAATATATCTGCTGCTTCATGATTCTGATAATTACCCAGTGCAATAATGGTTTGTAACCGTACATGTGCATCTTCATGATTAGCCATATTTTTTAAAGCAGCGAATCCTTCGGGGTTTTGTATCAAACCTAAAGAATAGGCACAGGCAGCTACAATAGAATAATTGTTATCTTGTAATGCATTGATTAACGTTGGGGTATAGCGCTGATCCCTTGTTCTACCCATGGCCAAAGCAAGATAAGAACGAATCTGGGGATTGTGTTCATGTGCTGAATACTCAAAAGTTGATATCATATCCTGAACAAAGCGATCATCTTTTGGTACCATTTTGGGATTAGAAAGAATTTTGGAAAGTTCGAAAGCACCCTGCCAGCGTTTAGTCGTTCCACCAATTTTTACATGCTCTAAATAATCTCGGGCTGTATTGGGCTCTACGGTGAGAACTTTCACCATTAAAAAAACAAGCACTGCAAATACAGCGATCAAAAAGGGAACGACAAAAAAACTATGTATAATAACACGTAGAGCTGATTTCTTTTCAGGCTCCTGAGTGTTCATATTTTCTATTTTAATTTCTTCTGACATTTTTGTGCCGCGGAAAGGAGTCGAACCTTCACACCTAATGGGCACCAGATCCTAAATCTGGCGTGTCTACCAATTCCACCACCGCGGCTATATATATTTATAAAAATCAAGCGAAGTTAAGATTTTATGTATGTCAGAAAAAGAAAAAGGGCAGGAAAACCTGCCCTTAATTTTGAAGTTCTTCCTGCTGAGCGTCACGTCCTGCAGGAGTGTTATATTATTGAAATGTGGTCTACTTCAATAAAATCAGCTTTTGGGATTGAACCTGACCTGCAGTTTCCAATCTGTATATATAAACACCGGCACTTACACTACGACCGTTATTATCCTTGGCATTCCAAACAACCGATTTTGCACCCGCATGATCAAAACCTCTTGCCAATGTACGTACTTCTCGTCCAGTGAGATCAAAAATACGAAGGTCAACATAACTTGCTTGAGGTAAATCATAACGAATATTCGTCATGGGATTGAATGGATTTGGAAATGCAGGGTGCAAAGCAAACTTAACCGGTATTTCAATTTCTTCATCCACGCTCAAGTTTGCATCGAGAATTGCAAATCCTATCCCACTAGATGGAATAGAATTTAATCCAGCATCTGCCGAATACACTTCACTTATCCATGTGATCACATCACCGCTAAAACCTGTATTTGAATTAACATTATAACTGACTTCCAGAATTTCACCAGATCCTGCGGCAATACCATTAGCCAGGTCATAAGCAAGTATATAACCAATACCATCTTCTGTCTCACCTGTCTGTCCATCTACTGAACCACTAAAGCGGCCTGCTGGAGTAACATCAATAATTTCAATCCCTTCTGGTGCATCAGCGAGGTCGATTTCAAGGACATAGACTGGAGATGAATTTTCCAATTCAATTAAAATAGTTTGCGCAGATTCATCCACATCCCCTAAGGTATAAATAGCATCGGGTGTTCCAATATATACTTCACTTTCATACAGTTCAGCATGCATGGCAATATTGTTTTGATCAACAACTACCACTTCTTCCATAAATATCTGTACAGTGGAGCCCGTTGCTGCACCGGCATCTATATACATAGAAATATCAGCAATATGACCCGTCCCAGCGGGTAGTGGATTATTCAAAGAAGTATTGAACAACAGAATCCGATATTCATTCCCTATATTATTTCCCTCTACTGTCCAGTTACTGAAATCATGATAGTTTGTAGCAGCAATTGCAATACCGTCTAAATAATCAGGATAATCCGTCAGGAAAATCTGTATTCCAAAAACATCCTGAGTATTGTTGATCAGTAAGGGAATAGTAATCAAATCACCGGGATTGCCGTTAGCATTGGGCATAACCAGAAATTGAGTTTCAACTGTAACATCAAAGGTCGCTCCATCGGCAGTCCATATCATATCATTACCATTAGCATCTTGCACTGCAGCTGTTGTGATATTCAAATCTAACATAAGCGGGTCTTGACTGGCTGCCAGCACCACAACACGGCAAACAGCATCACTGCCTGGTGTCATATCATTTCCTAACCCGAGGCCGGTAACGACCATTTTTCCACCGACTTCCGCGACATCCAATGTCCAGCTACTGGTACGATCAGTCGAAATTATCTCCTGGGAAATCAGTAAATCAGGTACATCTTCAATTTCAAAGTAAAAGAAACTGACATCTGATTCATTATTGACAAAAATATCCAGAGTGTCTGTTGTTCCTGACAATGCTTCACCATCACTTAAGGCCAGTTCAATCCATTCAACAGGTGTGGCGTCTGCGGTGTTGGATGGGCCGGATTCTGTGCCATCTGGAGTATAGTCAGCTTTTATATAATAATAGTAGGTAGTGCCGTTAATTACATCTTCATCCATGTATGTCAATACATCAGGTCCGACTGATGCTATCATGTCTATGTTCGTACCGTCAATTGTACGATAAATGTTGTACGCAGTAACAGGTACATCACGATCAACATGTTGAGTTTCAAGTGGATTGTCCCAATCCACTTTCTGTTGATATGTAATTCCGTTAGGATACTGTTCCACTACTTCCGCTTTATCTGCAGTGATGACCCATTGCCCGAGTTCATTAAAATCAAAGTGAATATTGCGAGCAATGCGACCTCCTGAAAAACTGACCAGAATATCATCTATTGCCCAGCCAGAAGCCCACCCACCGTTATCATTTGAATGAAAGGCAATATAAAATTCGTTTTCACCTGCATATTCATTCAAATCAACGGTTTCAGTGACCCACTCTGCGCTGGCAGGTAACGAATAAACTTCAGTGAAATTGACACCATCTGTGCTGATCTCAACATGTGCAGTTTGACTGTATGCGCCATCATAATAAGAAGCAAAACTCAATTGAAAATCAGTTGCCCCATTTGTATTTAAAGATGGAGTAATCAAATAATCCACTGAACCATCATCGTCTGCTGCATCATCATTGGAGCAGGCATAGTATGTATGCGATGGGATTGCCCAAAAAGCACTGGATCCGTCTTGTGTGATAAACCAACCTACTGCTGAATTTGTAGTCGTTGTCCAGCCTTCAGGAAATGCACCATCTTCAAAATCTACTTCAATATCATTCCCTACCGGGCCATAAGGTGCATCCCAAGCCAAGGGGACCATCCCGTCCAAGCCGGATGTTGCTTCCAAGTTATGGGGTTCTTCCATATATCCAGGAAATACGGTGACGTACCCTGTGTCCAGACCAGCAATCCAGTACACCCCGCCAATATCATCTGATACAACCACTTCGTTAAAAAATAAAGCAACATCACCCCCATAAGCATCACTGTGAATCGTGAGATCTAAATTCAGGATGGGCCCTGTACCAGCTGATATATTATTCCCAGTATCATCATATACCAAAACCCGAGTGCCATGGTCAATATCAGTCGTTGTCACAGTGAAACCAGAGGTGCGATCAGTTGTCGTAATGTCTGAAACGGTTACATTATCCGGAGAATCAAATAAATCAAATTGAACACCGCCGACTATACCACCGTTATCCATATCCACTGTTACACTGACTGTTTCATTAACATCGCCTGTTGTATCGGTCAAAGCAAGAGAAACGACTTGGCCAATGGTAATAGATCCATCGCTTCCAGTAGATGAGATGGACCCACCGCTTGAATCACTTACAATCAAACCTGATATTAAAAGATTAATTTGAGCTGATACAATGGAGGAACCATCAAAATGTAATATTATGACAGTATCAGCATTGACAGCAATAGATGCATTGCTGGCAGCATTATAAAGAAGCACACGATACACATTATCGCTTAAGGAATTGTAATCAGCAGTAAAACCAGATGCAGCACCAACAGCATCTGCTCCTGACAAAGATATCATGCCCGGTGCAACTTCAACATCAAACTGAATACCAGCTACTCCATTGTTCGGATTTGTTAATATAACAGGTACTTCAATATCAGATGAATACCCGTCAACTGTTGCATCACCTACCGAGACTACAACACTTTGAGCAATAATTGGTGCTGTACAACACAACATTATTAGGTAGAAATTCGTGAGTTTCCTCGTAATCATAAATCGCCTCCGGTTTAATAACAGCGGTAAGAGGTAAAATTATTAAATGTTTTTCTGTAATATAAAATCATTTGTACTATAATATTCTTTCTAAATACAAGTTCGTGAAAGTAATCAATTCACAAGGATTTTCCAGCAAATATTTGAATAATTTGATGCAGGTCACAACGCCTGTTGTAAATCATTTTTTAGATCGCTGAAGTCCTCGATACCTATTGATAAACGGATGAGTCCCTCGGTAATACTCATAGTCAATTTTTTGTCTTCTGGAACATCTCCATGGGTCATATTAAATGGATTTGAGATTAAACTTTCAACTCCTCCCAAACTTTCTGCTAATAAAAATATATTCAGTTTAGCTAAAAAGTTGTCTCTTGCTTGAATAGTACCAAGATCAATGGAAATTATGCTCCCAAATATAGGTTTACCATCAGGCGTCAATTGTTGTTTAGCAGCTAAATCATGCTGT
>CATMBH010000034.1:0-9820 GCA_950063985.1 uncultured Fidelibacterota bacterium | reverse complement strand
CAGCGGCTCCGCCATTGTGGTGTTGACATAAATGGAATTAACCAGCAGATTTGTTGATGTCCCCACTAGTGTCAGCGTACCTCCCATAATGGCAATATAACTCAAGGGAATAAGCAGTTTTGACGGACTTAAATTATATTTTTTTGCTAATCGAATTGTTAAGGGAATGAATATGGCAACAATGGCAGTGTTATTTACAAAAGCGGAGGCAAAAGCAACTGTTATGAGAAAAACAGTCAGTCCCAGCAGTTTGGAGCGTTCGGTTAATTTATTCAAACGTACAACGCCATATTCCAATATTCCGGATTTCTGCAACGCATGGCTCAAAATGAACAAGACGGCTATAGTGATCACAGCTTGATTCGAAAAACCACTGATGGCTTCTTCGAGTGTCAAATTACCGATTACAAGAAAAATGATCAGGACCACTAGTGCGGTAACATCAAGGGGGAAGATCTCTTTAATAAAGAGTACAAACATTAGGGTCATAATACCCAAGACGATGGCGATATCAGGTGTCATAAATTCTGTTATGGTTGGATGGAGTTAATTAATCCATATCCAGCTGTTCTGGACCCAGATATTGTTCTCCGTATTTAAGGTAGATTTTTTCCTGAACAAACAATTCAAATAATTCTGGATCTACATGGGCATCATTTTTCATAAAGCCCAAAATACGCATGGCCATGGATAGTGCCTTGCCTTCTTTATAGGGCCGGTCCTTTGCGGTGAGTGCTTCAAAGATATCTGCAATGGCCATAGCTTTAGCCTGTACGGACATTTCATCCTTGGTCAGGCCTTTCGGATAACCGGTGCCATCCAGTTTTTCATGATGACCGCCAGCGAATTCAGGGACATTTTTCAGATGTTTAGGATATGGAAGCTGTTGAAGCATATCGATCGTTTGGACAATGTGGTCATTGATAATTTGCCTTTCCTCAGCTGTTAATGTTCCTTTTGTAATGCAAAGATTATATACTTCATTTTCTGATAGAAAATCTTTAACTGTTCCATTATCCTTCCAACGGTATTTGGCGATCTTTTTGACGCGGTCTTTTTTGTCCCCGGACATAAATTCACCACCGATGTTCGTTGCCCGTATAAAATCCATTTCTTTTTCCATTTTTACTAATTTATCTTTATGCTTTTTACGCAAAGATTTTAGAGCATCTTTTTTATCTGCTTCTGAAGCAAAAACATCCGTTTCAATTTTCAATCGTTTTTTCAGGACTTTGATTTCTTCATCGCGCTTCAATACTTCAAAGCGAGTATCCAACGTATGGATACGGTCATAAATAGTCTCCAGTTTTGTAGCTTTATCAACCACGTATTCCGGTGTGGTGACTTTCCCGCAGTCATGGAGCCAGGCAGCAATTTTCAATTCGTACATTTCCTTATCTGAAAAATGCACATCTTTGAAGGGACCATCCTTGGAAACGTTGACAGCTTCAACCAGCATCATCGTTATTTCAGGGACACGGGCACAATGTTCGCCAGTGTATGGGGATTTTGCATCTATAGCAGTGGCAATCAGTTTAATAAATGACTCAAAGAGGATTTCCAGATCACGAATCAAATTTTTATTTGTAATAGCCACTGCGGCCTGACTGGATAGTGCTTCAACAATATCCTGAATTTTTGCAGAAAATGGAATCGATTCATTTGTCTTTTTATCCAAGGCGTTCAATAATTGCAGAACACCTATTATTTCCTCTTCATGGTTTTTTAGAGGAACTGTTAAAAATGATTTTGATCGGTAACCCGTTTTTTTATCAAATGCTTTTGTACCTGAAAAATCAAATCCTTTTGTTTTATAGGCATCTGGAATATTTACAGTCTCACCAGTAAGTCCAACGTACGCAGAAATCATACGGGTATTGGGTTTGCCTTCATCATAAAGTTTAACCGGATAAAATGGTATATCCTTTCCCGATGTGCCGCCCATATGAAAATTAAGTGAATCTGTCATCATGATCTCGAATCGCAGACGATCATCATCTGTTTTCATGTAAAGCGTGCCGCCATCGGCATTGGTGATGCGCTTGGCTTCCAGCAGGATATTCTCCAGCAGAACATTCATATCCTTTTCTTTGGACAGCGATAAACCAATTTTAGCCATATTTTTTATCTGTTGCTCTAAATAACCAATATAAGTCTTAATTCCGCTTGGAACTTTTTTAAGCAGTTTTTTTAATTCCGCCTGTGAGAGATCAAAACTTTGACCGTTTAGTTTTCCATTTTTTAAACTCATTATAATTACTCTCCTAATAGAATTTTATGAACTTACGCCATTGCAATTTGATGCTCAATAGTAACCTTATCCTTGTATGGTTTCAATAATAAAACTATTTTTAGCCCTTACAAGGAGTCTTATCATGGGAAAGAAAAATCTTTTTCTCGTTATTTTCAGCACTTGCAGCATGTTATTTGCCGGAGTAACAGGTAAACTGGTGGGAACTGTTACCGATGCGTCTACAGGTGAGCCTCTCATTGGCGTCAATGTTGTTTTAAAAGGAACAGTGCTGGGTGCCGCCAGTGATAAAAATGGCGATTATTTCATCCTGAATATCTCGGCAGGCTCATACACAGCATCTGCTTCATATATAGGTTATAAGACAACATCTGTTACCGATGTACGCATGAACGCTGATCGTACGACCACGGTAAACTTTTCCCTGGAAATCTCTGCTGTGGAAGGTGAAGAAGTAATCGTGGAAGCAGAACGCCCTGTCATCGTCCGCGATCAAACAGCCACGACCGTCACGATCGAAAAAGAAGATTTTGAAAATATGCCCATTAATTCCTATGCGGATATTATTGATAATATTGCTGGTGTAATTGAAAATGATAACGGCGGCGGTGATGACGGTATCCATGTTCGCGGCGGCCGTTCCGGCGAAACAGCCTACCTTGTCGATGGCTTTTACGTAAAAGATATTATTAACGGCGGCATGGCCACCGATGTGGCCCGCGGCGGTATTTCTGAATTATCAATTATAACCGGATCGTTCGATGCTGAATACGGTCAGGCCATGAGTGGTATTATCAATATTATTACCCGGGAAGGCGGCGCTGATTATGATTTGAGTTTTAGAACATCGACAGATCAATTCGGTGAAAAAAACAATTGGAATACCGGCCGAATCGAAGGAACGGCCAGCGGACCCATCATCCCCACCATGCCCAATCTGGCAACATTTTTTATTTCTGCAGACCGTAAACGTACAGATGGCCGGTTGAAAAATAATTTTCTGCCCAGGGCTGTATTAAAAGTAGATGAAGATGGTGATGGTGTTTATGATGCAGGTGAATCTTGGACAGATGTTGCCAATGGTCAATATGACATTGGTGAAGGTTTCACTGATGCCAATGGCAATGATATGTGGGATCATGCTGTATACGACTCATCTGGCGATTTAATTTCAGCAGCTGAATCATGGACAGATGTTGCAAATGGTGTATACGATGTTGGGGAGGTTTTTGCTGATGCGGATGGAGATGGGGTTTTTGATGGAGACGTTTATGCCTTAGCTGATATTGATGGCGATGGCATAGCAGAACCGCTCAAAAAAGGCGCCAAAGAAATAACTGGAACCTACAATTGGACAGACAGGCTCATGGGCAAGCTGGTTCTGCGTCCTATTAATAACCTGAAAATAACACTGGGAACCAATATCCAGAATTATGAAAACCGCGGTTTCAGCATGAACTACCGTCAACTCCCGGAGCGCAGTGCAGTCAGCTGGCAGGAGAGCAAACTCATGTACGGCAGGCTTAACTATACATTCTCTGAAAATATGTTTGTTACACTGTCCTACTCAAAAAACAGAGTGGAGAACTGGACAGGACCAAAAGTTCCTGGTGAATCATTTTTAAATGATAATCATGAACTATATTCAGATATATTCACGATTCCAGATGATTGGGATAAATCAATATTAGACCCTGGTTCTGAATTCAAATGGTTGAGCTATTATGCGGAACCATATAATGATGCAAACGAAGACGGTGCCTATACAGATGGTGAAGATGAGTATGAAGATATGAATGGTGACGGACAATACAGCTGGGGAGTCTTTGTTAATCTTCGGGAAGGAGATGCCTATGACAATACCTCCAATTATGAATTCTACGGCAGCTATCCTATTGTTAATAATTCTGGGGATACCATCCGCATGGGCTATTCAACTTATCATAGTTATTATAATGATTATTCTGAAACGGTTCAGTATGAAGGTGCTCTCACCTGGCAGGTGAATAAGGTGCACCAGATTAAATCTGGATTTACCCAAAAAAACCATAAATTATTCAATTTTTCTGCAATATCTGTTGGCGGTGGCTATTATGGCGTCAGTTCAGATCCTTCTTTTATTCTATGGGAAAAAGAACCGGTTGAATCGTCGTTCTATATTCGGGATAAGATGGAATTTAGTGACCTGGTTATCAATATTGGTCTGCGCTATGATATACTAGATCCGAAAAGTGAATATGCCGATCCTACTGAAAATATCGGATTTAGATATGATGGCGAAGTTCTTGAAACAAGTGACTTAAATTCCATCGACTTCGACGCATTTGCTGCTGGAAATGTTGAATGGGGATATATTGATGAAGACGGCTCATTTAGACCGCCGGATAAAGCATCTGTAAAAGCACAGTGGAGCCCGCGGATAGGCATGGGTTATCCTGTCACCGAAAATACTGCTTTCCATTTCTCCTATGGTCATTTTTTCAAATATCCTGATTATGATAATATGTATGACTATACGAACTCCGGTGGCATTGGTGGAGAAGGTGTTCCATCTGGCTTGGCTGGTTTAGGTTCAAATAATATTTTCAATCTAACCGGCAATTCGATGTACCCCTTCCCCTTTAACCTGGGTGACTGGTACATCCCCCCTGTTGGTTCACCCAATATTAAACCGGAGCGGGCCATCCAGTATGAATTTGGACTGCGCACCATGCTTACGCCGGAATACTTGATGACATTGACATTATTTTACAACGACCGGCATGATTATATATCGGCCAATATATATGATGCGGACCCCTCGGAATATGCTATTTATGAGAATATGGATTATGCTAATTCTAAAGGTTTTGAGTTAGGTTTAAGAAAATTGTTTACCCAGAATTTCAGCTGGGAAGTTTTCTATTCTTATTCCCGAGCCGAAGGCAATACAAACAATGAAACGTCCAACTGGTATGCAGCATATCTTTCATCCGTATATGGAACACACCCTGTTCACAGGACCATAACCATGGCCTGGGACCAGCCCCATACATTAAATGTGCGTTTTGATTACCAACATCCCAAAGGATTTGGTTTAAATGTATTGGGTAATATGGGCAGCGGCTTGCCGTACACGCCAACGGATGCCCGGGGCAGGTATATTGCTGATGAAAACTCCGGCCGTATGCCCTACACAGCCATATTTGATGCCAAAGTGTACTATGACTTGAAAATACAAAATATGGCCCAAGTCCGTTTCTATCTCGATATAACCAATTTATTTGATAAGGAAAATATTGCGAATGTGTTTAATAGTACCGGACAGCCGGATGAAAGTTTGAATCCCAATAATTCACCCATGTGGAAGTATCGCCCATATTATTATGGTGCCCCGCGGCACATAGAACTTGGTATTAGTGTTGGATTGAGGTAAAAGATGAAAAAGACAATTATTATTAGCCTGATTAGTTTTTGTTTTCTTTATAGTGGTGAAGGGTCAGGTCTTTCAAAATATGATTATTATAACCAAGTGATTGCTCCAATGTATGGCAAGAAACCACTCCCTGACAGACTTTCAAAGATTTCATCTTATAATGATCGAAAACGCAGTGTGCTGGATAAAGGGAATATGGTCTTGCGGCTTTCTAACGCGGCTATCTATGGTTATGACCGCTGGGGGTTGTGCCATGAATTCCCGGCCGGCAGTATGCTCAAGGACGGCTGCTGTACGTACTACTGGACTGCTTCACCCATGGTAGGTGGACTCATCAATGGTGAACCATCTGTTGCGGTGGGTGTGCGTGGTTCTGTTCGTGACCACGAGGAAGAATTTGAACCATTGCCGGGTTATGATGCCGGTACAGTGGATTCAGAAGCCAACCTGGGAATAGCATTTAGTGATATGCCTGAATCCTGGCCCGATCAATGGCCTATCGAGTCAGCAACAGGTGATACATTCATGTCCGTTATCTATGACCTTGAAGGAAATAAAGATACACTTTATTTCCCGGGCGTTGAACCGGAGCTTGGCCCAAGTGGCTTTCCCGATGCACCTTGTGGTATTGGTGTTCAAGCCGAGCGTGAAGCCTATTTTGTCGTAACAGATAATGATCCTACTGAAGGAAACACTTTTGCCAGCAATAATGGCGTCGGTCCTTTGAATATCCGCTTTGATATTTGGGTATTGAATTATTCACTTTCTTTCGGAAATGATGGTTTAATCTTCATCCAGCAAATGACCAATGTGGGTAAAGACACTATAAAAGATGCTTATGTTGGTACTGCCGGTGATCCAGATGCTCCAGAACAAGGCGGTGCCGAATGGACCGATGATATGGCACTATTCATTCCAAAGAATGATCCGCTGATTGCTGAAAAACTTGTGGACACGACTGATGCCCACCTGCTTTCCAACTTTGCCCTGGTGTATGACAATGATGATAACTCGGATGGATTTAAATCATCTGGTATTGGCTGGGTAGGACTCAAATTCCTGGAATGCACAAAATTCAATAATGATGGAACGGACTCCAGTTATGATGTTTCCACTTTTTACACATATGAATACAGCATGGACGCCCAAAGTGACGCCCAGGCTTATAACGAACAAATGACACATGGAATACAAACACCCCACAATATTACGCCCAATGATTTCGACATATATCAGAAACCGTATTCTTATGGACCGGATATAACTTGGGTGATCGCTGCTGGACCATTTGATGTTGCCCCAGGAGAAAAGGTCATTTTCACATTCGCAGATTTTGTGGGCATCAACGAATCCGACCTGATCCGTAATGCAAAATTATTTCAATCGCTATATAATAATAATTGCTCCACTCCGAAACCGCCTGATCAACCTTTGGTACAAGTTATAGAAGATGATAGCCAGGTTACAGTATTTTGGGACGACCGCAGTGAAGCATCTGTTGATCCTGTAACTTTAAATAATGCATTTCAAGGCTATCGGGTTTACCGCAGTCATGACCGTGGACTTAGCTGGGGCAATGTCATTACTGACCTGAATGGCGACCCAACAGATGTGTATCAACCATTGGCTATCTACGATATATCTGATGGCATTACGGGTTCTTTTGCCATGTCGGATCCACTGATTTACTATAATCTTGGTACGGATGGAGGATTACAATACTCCTACGTTGATGATAATGTCGTGAATGGTTATGAATACTGGTATGCGGTTACTGCGTATGATGGTCCTGATGATTGGGCTGGATCTGTCGTAGACCCCTTAGAAAATTCCAGATCGAAAAATGCCTATGCCAGTGATGTGGATAATACCATTGCTGCTATCCCTCAAAAGGAAGCAGCGGGATATGACGCAGGTAGTTTTAGCGTAACCCATTCTGGTGAATCTGATGCAACTCTAGATGTAGTAACAGCTGTTCCATCTACCCTGGAATTTCTTGGCCTTGAAGTCACCCCAGATGACTTTACAAGTAAAGGACATACATATACTGTAACATTTGGTGATACAGTCCTATATGATATAACAGAGGTTACCGGTGACAGCAGCTATACCACAATAGATACAATTGAGTCAAACTATTGGATGGTGTTTGATCAAACTGATAATGTAACAGTTGTCGCTATGGATACATCCGATATCAGCGCAGGTATCTTAACCCACGTGATTGATGGTTTTGTTCCACTATTTGCTAACGCCAGTTGGAGAGTCAGTAGTTATTCTACTGCAGAAACAACAACAGATGCCGATACAAGTACTGCTATTGTTTTTGGAGGACTAAATCCCGGATCAAATGATGGTACATTTGCGGGTTTTTTAGATAATCTGCCGGTAAACCAGCCGGAAGGCAGACCTGCTGTGACTGAATTACAACGAGACTTAGAATTTCGTTTTGGCGAAAGTTCTATAGCTTGTTATTTTAACTCAACACTAACTACAGTAGATACGATTGACATTCCTTTCTCCCTGTGGTCAACTGAAGAAAATAAACAGCTTGGCTGTTTAATCTACCAGGCTGCTGGGAGCAAGCCCATCATAGAACCAACGGATGATGATTCGTTGGTTTATGAATTCACGAAAACTGTATACATCATGCCCATCTATGAAGATTATAATGCAGATATAACGCATTTACAATCATTTGATTATGCGGCAGATGCTGGACTATTTGGCTGGATGATTTATTTCAATAAGAGTAGTACATTATTCGAAAGTGGAAATGTTTTCACAGTTACATTTCAAAATCCACTGCTGCCTGGCGCAGACGTCTATACGATTACAACTGTGGCTGATGATTATAAACTGAGCAGCAAAGATGATTTGGAAAACATTCTTGTAGTACCCAATCCTTACAAAGCAACTTCAGCGTATGAATCAGTTGCTTTTGAGCGGGAATTGCAGTTCCACAACCTGCCTGAAAAATGTGTGATTCGAATCTATAATACTGCTGGTGAAATGGTTCAGATTTTAAAGCATGATGAAAGCAGTGATGGCTGGCGCGGCCCCAGCATTGAAGCATGGAATCTGCAGACCTACAATATCCAGGAGATTGCATTCGGGGTTTATATCTTCCATGTTATTTCAGATGAAAATGAATTCGTAAGCAAATTCGCGGTGATAAAATGAAGAAAATACTACTTACATCTACCCTGCTGGTCGGGATGGCCAGTGCACAGTTTGATAACGTCGGCACTTCCGCTGCTAACTTCCTCAAGATTGGTGTAGGCAGCCGTGCCGAAGGAATGGGCGGCGCATATTCAGCACAGGTAGCAGATGCTTCTGCGCTGTATTGGAATCCATCCGGTATAGCCCATATAACTTCCCCACAAGTCGTATTCAGTTCATTTAAATGGATTGCAGACATGAAACACAGTTTTCTGGCCGCTGCAATTCCAGCTGGAAGAGGTACTTTTGGCTTAAGCCTGGTGTATTTTGACATGGGCGATATGACCAAGACTACGGAACTATCACCCTATGGGGATGAGGGAACATTCAGCGCCAGCGATTTTGCCATTGGCGTTGGCTATGGTACAAAAATCAGTGACCGCTTTGCCGTGGGTATGCAGGTCAAATTAATCAGGGAAACAATTTCCTTCTCCTCCGCTTCTGCATTTGCGGTTGATGCCGGAACGCAATATGTGACCAGTTTTTACGGTCTGCGCGTAGGTATGGCCGTTACAAATTTTGGTACAAAAATGCGCCTTTATGGAACGGACAATAAAGTGGATGTGGATGCCTATGAGGACCTGGATGGCAACCCGGACGTTGTGGCTCATTTAAATACGGATGAATGGTCACTACCCATGGCCTTCCGTTTTGGGATATCTATGACGCCAGTGGGAAAAAATGGATTTATAAAACAGGACATGGCTGAAGTCACTGTTAATTGGGAATATTTTGATCCGCGCGACTATAATCCATATTATATCCTGGGTATTGAAGCGAAGATCATGGATGTTTTTTATATACGTTCGGGACTGCAATTTAAGTTCATGCAGTTCGATGAAGACTTAACAGATGATACTGATGATGATGAATTTCAGGATGCCATTGACAGTGAAGATGGTTTTGGCTACGTTAATAATATGGCTTACGGT
>CATMBH010000033.1:0-9841 GCA_950063985.1 uncultured Fidelibacterota bacterium | reverse complement strand
AGTTATCAAAAAACGACTTGCATATATTTCCGGATTAATTTCCTCATCAAATAGATCCAGAACTAGGGAATCTATCTCTGTCTCGAGTTTATCCAATTCACCTTCAAAAATGCGTTCTCTAATGCGTAAAATTTCTTCCATCTCTACTGATACAAGAGCTGCTTCTAACTGGAATTGGTTATTTTCTCTTGATATAGAACCCATCACAACGCGCTGGGCAGCGACTAATCGACCGGTCTTGACTGCACATTCCAGATCATAACATTTTTCATAAAGTGTAGAATCTTTATTTAAAATATCATACTGTAATGATTGGCCAGATCCTTTGACATTGAAAGGAGCGATCTTACTTAATACAAATCGAAAACGATCTGATTGTACCCGAGCAGCAGATGAAGAGAGGCCTTCTCCAGTAAAATGCAAAACAGCTACAGACTTTGCGAGATACAATGAATTCAATGCGATGAAAAAGAAAAATAAGAAGATATAATTCTTTATTATCGGATAAGTGACTGCCATGCTGGCAGAATTTACGATGGGGTGGAATTATTCTAATGAAAAGTTTAAAACTGGTGACGAGGATTATCTGCGAACCATTGACCAATGAAAAGTTCTAAATGGTCATCAAGTGCAGTAAGTAATCTATCTCGTAAATATTCGTTATTGCTGTAACCGATGGACTGGTGTTCATAGACTTTGCTGGTCCGAAATTTTGTTAATTCTTCTATATTTGTAAAACTTTCGCTGTATTCCTCAATAGAAACAGTATGGTGAATGACTGAAAATTCAACAGTGTAATAAGTACCTGGAACCTCAACCATAGATTCTCCAACCAGTAAAATGCGTAATAGAGGGTAGGCAACTTCTTCAGAGGTACGGATCTTATATTCTTCCAGATTTTCAATGATCTTGGATTTGATCCAAGCAGATGATACAGTGCCTTCCAACCCATCTACAATGACATTAATAGCAAAATTGTTTAAATCATGCATATTTCCGTCATGCCAGTTGTCTTGGCAAACAACAACACTAATAAACAATATGAAAAAACTTGATTTATAGATTTTATTTATCATTTTGTTGAGGAAAAAAGTTTTCAGCAGCCAGAAATCCAGCTGAAACAATAATATATAAGAGTATGGCCATCAGTTAAATCTAACCATATATTTTATCATAAGTACCCCGGACAGGATTCGAACCTGTGGCCTACGGATTAGAAGTCCGTTGCTCTATCCAGCTGAGCTACCGGGGCAATTTTGGGTTGAAAAATTAGTACACTTCGACGGTAGGATTTAAGTTCAATTTTGGGTGAAAAAACACTCATTTTTCTCGTCGAGGCACCGACGAGAAAATTCTTGACTTGTTTACCGTCGAGAGCGTATTATCCACCGTCGAGAAACAAAAAGCCTAATTTATTTTAATCAACAAAAAGGAGCATATAATGGCTGAAACAGTAAAAGCTACAGGTGTTACCAAGGAATCAGGCTATCTCTACTACCTCGGTAAAAATGGCAACGTCTGGCGTTCAAAGATGGCCCGCGCCGGTAAAGGCGGCGGCAATGCAGAACAAGTCGCACATGCAGGTGTAACTCGTGAATCAGGCTATCTGTATTTCATCGATAAAAATGGTGATGTGGCTCGCGCCCCGATGGCAAGAGGTCGCAAATAATCAACATACCAAGATGATTGAAAAGCCCTCCCAATTTGGGGGGGCTTTTTTATTATATGACTTTGCTGTAGATTACCTCTTAACCACATACCAATGATTAAGCACTTTTCACGTCAAAATTCATTCATTTTAGGATGGTTTCTGTTCATGATGACATTTTCCTGGAATTGTTCTGATCTAGGGACAAATCCTAGCAACAAGGATGAAAACGATTCATCAGGAGTTGTTAGTTATTCTGTAGATATTCAACCCATTTTCAATCAAAATTGCGGAAATAACTGTCATTTAGGTAACTCTTCTGGCGGTTTAAATTTATCTTCTTACAGCGGATTAATGGCTGGAGGTGAAGATGGCGATATGGTTATCCCCGGAGATGGAGCAGGAAGTATCATAATACAGAAATTAGGCAGCAACCCTCCTTTTGGAGTTCAAATGCCCAAAGGAGCAGCTCCTTTGAATATAGCTAAAATCGAATTAATTACAGCTTGGATAGATGCAGGCGCTGAAAATAACTAACCTGTTTTTGATTATGTCTGTCTTGCTGAATGCACTCCCGCGTTTTGCTCTTCAAGAAGGCACATCCTGCAACTTATGCCATGTGGATCCCAACGGCGGAAGCTTGCGAAATGATTATGGCATTACTGTTGCCAGTTCAGAACTGTCGAGATCTCAAGGAAGTGATCGAATAGCTAACTATACAGGAATGATAAATGAACATCTGCGCGTAGGTGGAGATGTTCGCTTTCTGAATTATAACACTATTGATGAAGGACAGTTAAAAAGTGCATTTTTTCCCATGCAGGCTGATATTGCAGGATACTGGCAAGTTAATGAGAATGTGGGTGTGTTTGCTGAACAGGATCTTTTGCGCGGACAAAATGAAGCGTGGTTATTGTGGACAGGGTTACCGTTGAATGGCTATGTAAAAGTAGGAAAAGATCTGCCGGCATACGGATTGAATGTGGATGATCATACATCATTTATCCGCGGTGGCAATATCCGTAAAAAAGCACTGCAATATGAAGGGCTTGTATTTTCGCCATATTTATCTCCCCCTGGCATAGTAGAATTTGGTATCAATGTTGGCAATTTCAATTTCAGCCAGAGTATTTCCAATCAGTTCATCAATGAGTCCAGCAGCGGTGGTTTTGGAGAAAATTTACATGATAAAGCATTTACGACGCGACTGGAATGGTGGCCTGCATTGGGGCGTATAAATGGTTTCCTTGGCGGCACAATACTGCAACAAGATATCATACACTTAAGTGGCCTTTTTGGCGGTGCTGCTATGGGGAAATTTACATGGACAGGGGCAGTGGACGTTGCTGAAGAATATGCATCAACAGGCACTGTTTTGGCATCATACAGTGAATTAAATTATAATTTCAGCAGTGGTTTGAATTTGCAAATTAAATATGATTTTTTTGATGAGGATATTGATACCTCCGGCTCATCCATAAATCGTATTACATTCGGGACAGAATTTTTCCCAATTCCTTTTGTGGAAGTACGTTGTCAGGCACGGTTTACTGATGTGACAGGAAATAAAACGGCGTTAAAGCCGGAATATTTATTATTAATTCATACATGGTTTTAAAAGGAGAACATATGCGGTTATTTATTTGCATTGTTTTAATTTCAATTGTGTTTGCTGAAGATGAAAAAAAGAGTGAGCTGAAAAATGTTCAAGTGCTGCCTTATACTAAAAAGGCAGAAATTATGAAGTACATGAAAAAAACAGTGGCCAAGGAATTAGGCGTGAAATGTAAATATTGTCATAACATCAAGGATTATGCCAGCGATGAAAAAGAAAAAAAAGTCGCAGCACGGGAAATGATGCGTATGGTAATGCATATTAATAAGAATACAATGCAACCCATGGAACTACACGAAGTTTCCTGCTGGGTCTGCCATCGCGGCCAAAAACACCCTGATCATATATGATTAAACATTTTTTATTACTGATTCTCTGTTTCTTCTGGGTAACCTGTACGCTGCAGCAGATGCCTGAAGTTCTTGAAGTGATAAATGAATTACCTGTTATTACGGAGCCGGAAAATACGTTATTTATACCTACAAAAAGTTTGCCCAAAGGCTGGACAATAAATCGTGAAACCTTGGCAATTTGGAAGTCCAGCCTTCCGGAAGTATTAGGCATTGCTCCTGATACAATGACTACCGCAGAGTACTGGAATGAAATTTTAACATTACCATCTGGTATTAAACTACCTATCAGACGCGCTAAAGTTACATATCATAACAAAACCCGACTCACAAATGAAGTAGTGGAACTACATTTCGTGAATGTTGATAACATTTACAGCTTAACCAATTTTGAACCATCTCATTACCAGTTAGATGGTATTCTAAAATCTATTGAACTATTGGCTACGGGTTTTCCACAGCTCAAAGCGGATGATGTTTTAAAACACAAGGTGCTTATGGAATATGGTACACCAAACGATTTTGATGGGTCATGGCACCGATATAAAAATAAAGATACAAAATTTGCAGTTAGAGTCATTGATGATAAACACCTTGCAGTCCAACTGCACAGCCGGCTAATTGAACGACAGTTAAAACAAGCCATTCAGGATGTCTATTCTGAAGAAGGTATCGAGCTGAGAAAACAGCAGCTCTTGGAAGGTTTCGACCTTTAATATTTAATTCAAACATGTTTAAATATATCGTCTTATTTATCGTCATGACGACGATACCCTTTGCCCAAATCGTTTCCAGTATTGACATTCGTGGTTATCAGCACACCAAGGAATACGTTATTAAAAGAGAGATCCAACATCCTTTGCATGTTCAACTGGACAGCACTTTAGCCCAAGCTGACAGAACCCGTATCGAGAATTTGGGAATCTACAGTATGGTTACCTGGCAAGCAGTACCTTTGGAAGACGGGTCTGTAAAGCTCCGCTATCATGTTATTGAATCAAGCCGCTTTTTTCCGATGCTGGCACCATCATATGAAGAAGACACCGGTTGGTCTGTGGTAATTGGCGGAATAGTTAAAAATGTACGAGGGCGCAATGAATCATTGACAATTGGTGGACTTATAGGTGGTGTGGATGCCTACGGTTTTGATTTTAAAAATCCCTGGATTTTTGGTGACCATGTATCCTTAAGCCTCGAGGTAGGCAAACATTTTTCCAACCATGTTTTTTTACCCTATGAACGACAGGTATCTACTTTTGAGATCAATATTGGACGTTACTTTGGGTATGAAAAACGGATCAATGTCGGTTTGGAATATGAAAAAAAAGATTTTATAGGCGACAGTACCACTATTGAATATTATTATTTTGCCCCCCAAGGGAGTTTTGCCTATGACACGCGTGATATTTATACCGATCCCTCCAAAGGGATTTATATTTTTCACTCTGCCCAGTATTATAAATACCTTGATATGGAAAGTAGATCGCTCTTCTGGACCCAGTCTTACAGTGCATTTGCATCACCTATCAAGGGAAATCGTAAAACGACTGTCGGTGCGAATCTGACATTGAATTCCATCCACGGCGACCTTTACAAAGAGATGTTCATGTATGGCCTGGGCGGTGGTTATTCCGTGCGCGGCTGGAAAATAGAAACTCGAAATCTTTACGAACAGGGCAAGCAACAATACAGATTTGGGTTTTATAGCGCCATTTCCTCATTGGAATTGCGGCAAACCATTATACCCAGATTTGCAATAGAACAACCATCACCTTTTGGTCCTGTCAAATCTGAATTGGGCCTTCAGGCAGTATTATTTATTGATGGCGGTGTTGCCGGTGATAATTGGCATGACTTGTCAAAAGCAAGCCCAATGTACGGTGCTGGTCTGGGTGTCAGAATACCCGCAGCTTTAGCAGGAATTATCCGCTTCGATTATGGGTGGTCTTTTTACGAAGGTGCAGCGGTGGAATCTTCATTCCACTTTTCAGTCGGACAAAAGTTTTAGTCTATTTCGTATTATTAAAAATCATCGCTTTTTCAAAGCGGTTTTCATCACCAGACCTTAATCGTGAAATATTGCTCCTGTGGGTAAAAATGATAAACCACGGCACGAGCAGACTGAAGATCAACAAGGATAACGGGGCTGTATCAGCGAAACCTAATGGCGGCAGAATGAAAAGAAATATTGGCAGGGAAGCAGAGGCCAATATAGACCCTACGGAAACATAACCCGTCAGCATCAAAACGACAGCAAAAACAATCAAGCATAAGGGAACAGCAACAGGAAAAAGGGCCAGTAGCATACCGCCTAGTGTACCGACACCTTTACCTCCTTTAAACCCTGCGAAAATGGTGTTTGTATGCCCCAGTACTGCTGCGAAGCCGCATAAGATCTGAACTACACCCGTTTCTTCTATGGGCTGCCCCTGGAACAAGGAAGTGGCATAAACCGCTGCAGGTAGCCAACCCTTAAATATATCTACAACGCACACAATCAGCGCCGGCTTCCAGCCCAAAACGCGAAATACATTTGTAGCGCCGGCATTACCGCTGCCATGTTCTCGGATATCGATACCTTTGAATACTTTGCCCACAATAATACTGGTGGGTATCGAACCAGTTACATAACTAGCGGATAGTAGTAGAATTAATTCAATTGTAGAACTCATAGAAAATGATCATTTAGGAAAATTATGCAACTCATTTTCAGATGGTGCAATCATTCCTCCTGAAATGACCATTTTGATTCCTTCTTCAACAGTCATTTCCGTCATCATTGTTTCGCTTTTTGGAATCATGATAAAAAAGCCGGATGTGGGATTGGGTGTTGTAGGAACAAATACATGAAAATATTTAACGTTGTTTGCATCAACAGATTCGCCGGTGACAAAAGCCAATGTCCATACACCGATCCTTGGATATTGCAAAATGATAACTTTCTGGAAATTTTTCCCTTCCGCAGTCCCGGAAAAAGTACTGATGAACTGTTTGATCGTTTTATAAATGGTATTAACAAGAGGAATGGTAAAAAGGATTTTTTCTCCCCAGCTGAATAGGCGCCTGCCTAGCACATTACGAATGATTAATCCTAATAAGTATACGACTAAAATGGTCAGCAGTATACCCAGGCCAGGAATGTGAAAACCAATTATCTTTAAAATTGGAGCAGAAACACCATCCAGAAAACGGAATAAAAATGTCAGTATAGAGACAGTGAGTGCCAGGGGCACAATGGTGAACACTTCGGTCAAGATCGTTCGTTTAAAATGCGTCCACATAATTTATAAAAACATAACGAAGTTTATATAGAACCTTCCAATTCCAACAAATATACCTTGCGCTCAAGATTGCCGCCGTAACCGCCCAAGCCGCCGCCAGTGTTTAAAATACGATGACAGGGAATGACAATAGGTAATGGATTATTGGCATTGGCTGAACCTGTTGCACGTACGGCTTTTGAATTCCCAGCTCGTTCTGCAATATCTCTATATGAAACTGTTTTTCCAAAAGGGATTTTATTTACTTCTTTTAACGCTTTTTTGTAGAAGGGTGGGCATTGTAAATCCAGCTCCAACTCGAAAGAAGTCCTTTTCCCAGAAAAATATTCCTCAATTTGTTTCTTGATATCTGTAAAGGAAGTATCATCTTTAACGAATAAAAAATCCGGAAAATCTCTTTTCAATGCACTATCAAAAGGCGCTTCTTCAGGGAAATAGACCCGGCAAAGTCCTTTATTTGATTTGGCGATGCCCATGATTCCAAAAGGCGTTTTTACAGTGGCGTATGAAATTGTTTTCATATTCCTGTGTCCTAATTAAGTATGGAATATAACCAGTGTTCATGAGATTTGCTTTAGAATCTACCGCTTGATATTAATAGCAACAGCACCAATGATTACCATAACAGCGCCCAGGATGGAAAGCGGTGTCAGCGCTTCACCTAAAAACTTCCAGCCAAGGTAAGATGCAATTACAGGAGGCGAGAAAGCGATATAGGCAATTTGAGTCATGGTCAAATGTTTGAAGAGCCAGATATAAATAAGCCATGCTGCGATGGAGCCAAATAATGTCAGATACACCATGGCGAAAATATTATAAGGACTCCAGACCATCACCTGATCTTTTTCCAGGAAACTTGAAATTGTGAGCAGAATTATTCCGGCACCTGTTTGACAGAGTGCATTCATAGTTAAGGTATCTACAGCATGGTTATGTTTTTTCAAATAGACATTTGGCCACGCGGCCATTATAACAGCAAATAAAATAAAGTACATCCCCAAAAACACATCATTGCCACCAAATGTTTTACCCTGGGAGAGAATTAAAAGTACACCAGTTGTGCCGATTGCAATTGTAATGATTTTGGGTAAATTAATTTTTTCGTCCGGGAGGTAAAAATGAGATATAATAACTACGATGATAGGAAAACCGGCCCAAAGAATGGATGCCACGTTGGAATAGATGAATTGTGTTGCCCAATACGTCACTCCATAACCAATAACTAAATTCAACAGTCCAAAAGAGATATAAATATTGATGGCTTCACGGGAACGGGGAATAGGCCGTTTTAGGATAAATGTAATTAACAGTAGAATGATTCCTGCTGCAAAAAAACGCAATCCTACTCCATAAATAGCCGGTGTTCCTTCAATAAGGCTTTTTTTCAGGATAACCCATGTTGTACCCCAGATGAGACACAGCGTTGCGTACAAGATAAAGGTCTTGGACTTCAACAACATGCTGAAACAAAAAACTCCGCCACAGCGGAGTTTTCAATATTTGTTTTTGATGAAAAAATCAGGATTTGATTCCTTTGTGCAGCTGGACCACAATAGGACATGCCACATACATACTGGAATATGTTCCTACAACAACACCAATCATCATCGCAAAAGCAAAGTAATGAATAACTTCACCGCCGAAAAGATAGAGTATCAATACAACCAGGAAAGTGGTAATGGAAGTAATGATGGTTCTGCTTAGTGAGTCATTAATACTGTGGTCCACCATATCGCTGTAAGAGATCCGTTTCATAGATTTTACATTTTCCCGAACGCGATCCAGAATAACAATAGTGTCATTAAGCGAATAACCGACAATGGTCAAAAATGCAGCAATAATGGGCAGGGATATTTCATAATCCATAATGGAAAAAATGCCTATCGTAATTAAAACATCATGGCTCAACGCGGCAATGGCTCCCACAGCAAATTTGAATTCAAAACGGATGGAAATGTAAATAAGGATCAGCAGCAAGGCAGATACAATGGCCATGACCGCTTTACCGCTCAATTCAGCGCCAATCTTTGGTCCGACTTTATCGATGGATAAAATAAAATCATTTTGATCAGCTGGTACAACTGTGGGAAATGAATCATATAAGTGATTAACAATCAATTGGGGAAAATTCTCGGGCTGATCTTCCAAAATAGGCAGCCTTACGGAAATATCTCTGGCACTGCCAAAATGTTTGATTTCTGCACGGCTGTAATCATGGGCCCGGCCTTCGATTGACACTGCACCCATGGATTGGCGCACGTCATTCACATCCATATCTTCAATGAACTGTACGGCAACCAGCGTGCCGCCCTTAAAGTCAATACTCAAACGGGGACCGCCCTGCAGAAACAGTGAAATCAGCCCGGCCAGAATGACAGCTCCGGATAAAAAGAACGCAAAACGACTCTGGCTCATAAATTTTATGTCAGTCTCTTTAATCAGTCTCATATACTTATATACTTAATTTCTGTAAACTCTTGCGTTCTGTCATGGTATTAAAAATGGTTCGTGTTACAAAAATGGCGGTAAACATGGAAATCACAATACCCCAAAAAAGAACAGTGGCAAAGCCGCGAATCGGGCCAGTGCCAAATTGGTATAAAACCAAAGCAGCAACCAGAGTTGTTACATTGGCATCAATGATGGTTGTCAGCGCCCGGTCATAACCGGCATCAATGGCAGCACGGGGTGTTTTACCCTTACGCTGTTCTTCACGGATTCTTTCAAAAATGATCACGTTGGCATCAATCGACATACCTACTGTTAAGATAATTGCTGCGATTCCAGGAAGAGTCAGTGTTGCATCCAGCATGGCCAAAACAGCCAGGAGGAGAATGATATTCCAGATCAATGCGAAATTGGCAATGATACCGAAAAGTCTGTAGTAGACAATCATAAATACCAGCACCAACGCAAGTCCAATTAATAAAGATTGTGTGCCTTTAGC
>CATMBH010000032.1:0-9862 GCA_950063985.1 uncultured Fidelibacterota bacterium | reverse complement strand
AGGAACCCGGCGTGGGGTCCCATGACGGCCGGTTCTCATTGAACCAGTCCCAGCCGTTATTCTGCAATTCATTCAAACGGGATAATTCTTCACCGCCGAACATGCCGAACCTGCGCAACATGAAAACAGCGAAGGCACTACCATCTCTTAGTGTAAAAGGATCAAAATCTCTGTCCAGATACTGTTCAGGCATGTACAATTCCGGGTGTAGGTTCATCGTATCAACATAAGCGTTGATACCATCCGCATAAATTTGGATAGCGTTTTGAACTTCAGGTAGTGTATTGGCAATCATGGCATCTATTTCTGCATCTGAGTAGCCAGTACGCAATAATTCCTTATCCACATCCAGAGCAAGGCTCCCAAACCATTCACTCAATCTGCCGGTGGCCGCCCGGCGGTTCAAATCGATCTGGTATAAGCGATCATTGGCTTCAGCAAAGCCCTGGCCGAAGAACATTGCTGTTTCATTATCGGCTTTGATGTGGGGCACGCCGTACTCGTCCCGGTCAATGATGACCGTGGTGCCGTCCGGGGCAATCAAATGTTTTGTTTCAGCAAATAAAGCTGAAATTGTAAGTAAAATGGTAATTAAATAACGCATTGTGACCTCAATTAAATTATTGAAACCGGGGAATTTACAGCTTTTTGGCTAATCAGCTTTCCAGCTGTGTAAAAATTCTTCAATACGCGTGCAAATAGTTTCGCGTGTTTTTCGAAAAGAATCTAGGTATTCATCATCGGCATCCCAACCGGCAAAGGGATCTTTGATACTCCAGTGCAGCCGTTTCACATCGCCGGGAAATGTTGGGCAGACCTGGTTGGCGTTATCGCAAACGGTAATAACAATATCAATCCCTTTATCTAAATAGTAATCAATGGGATCAGATGTATGATGAGATATATCAATTCCCCATTCATTCATTACCCTGATGGACATAGGATTAACACGGGAAGGATGGCTGCCGGCGCTATAAACGTCAAATTCATCTCCGGCTTTATCACGAAGTATCCCCTCAGCAATTTGTGAACGGCACGAGTTTCCTGTACAAACAAATAATACTTTAGGCTTAAACATAATCGTGAATTTGCTGCAGGCGTAGATGATTATCAATGAACCTTTTATGGAATCCGTATTTTTTTGAGGATAGAAGCGTGTAAATTTTCCCGTGGCAGGAATTGAAAAAGAACAACTAAACCCCTTGTTTACCAATCCGCTGGAGCCCTATCCTGGTTTATCGGTTGATGATCTGAACCGCTATTTGCCAGCAGTCCGCAAGGCGGACGAAATCGCCATGACCGTGGATACCATGGAAGAAGGTTTGTTTCTGGCAGACGCACTGGATGGTTTAAAACGCCTGCCGGAAAATTCCATGGATTTGATATTAACCGCACCGCCGGTCAGCCCCTGGCGGGATATTGGCACACATGGGCAAAAAATGACACTTCAGGAGTATTATACATGGAACAACAAATGGCTGCAGGAAAGTCAGCGAATTTTAAAGAGTACAGGTTTTATATATTTGCTGTGCAGCTTGCGTTTCTCTGGTATGTACCATGCGTTGTTGAGCGATTATTTCAGGGTGCAAACACGTATAACCTGGCGGGATAGAAGAACTGGAACCCAGGATCAAAACCCCACGTGGTTCAATGAAATTGGTGATATTTGGCTGGCCACAAAAACGAGTGACTTTGTTTTTAACAGGGAAATGATAGCCAATGATAAAAAGATACTGGACTCTGGTAATACTGAAAATATGTCCAATCTCTGGCTGGAATATTTTACAATGGGCTTTGACCAGGAAAAAGGTGACCTTCCGGAAATGCTGCTGAGTAAAATCCTCCAGGCCAGCAGTTTCAAGTTAAGCTGGGTGGTGGATCCATTTATGCGCAGGGGTAGTGTGGGTGTTGCTGCAAAGAGTATGGGCCGCCGGTTTATCGGCTTTGAAACAGACCAGGACAGCCTGCTAATGGCTATGAAACGGATCGATCAAAGTTAAAAAAGGAATAATATGAGTTTATCTGAACAAATTCAAAAAGATATGTATACAGCCATGAAAAATGGTGAAAAAGATAAAACTGTTACGCTTCGAAGTGCACTTTCTAAACTGAAAGACAAAAGGATCGACAAACGGGATGATTTGAGTGAGCAGGAAGAGTTACAGGTCATAAAGACCATGGTGAAACAGCGTTATGAATCCATTGAAATGTATGAAAAAGGTGGCAGAGATGATCTCGTTGCTAAAGAAAAGACAGAATTGGAAATATTAGAGACGTTCTTGCCGCAAATGATGAGCGCCGAAGAATTGGGAACTTTGATAAATGCCGTAATTGCAGAAACAGGAGCTACATCCATGTCTGATATCGGCAAGATCATGCCGGAAGTAATGAAGCGTTCTGCTGGCCGGGCTGATGGTAAACTGGCTCAATCACTCGTTCGGGACAAACTTGGTTGATAAATGATCTATGATCCTCTTTTTTGATATATTAGCAATGATGTTCATAATAGCCTTAGGCATCATTGGCTATAAACGGGGTCTAGTAGAAGAAATGGGCCGCTTGCTGGGCTTGATCATAGCTGTTTCCTTTGCTTGGAGCTATTATGTGGAATTATCCGGAATTGTGCTGAACCTGATCAATATCAACACTTGGGTGGTAATGGTTTTTAGTTTTACAATTATTTTTATAGCTGCGCTGCTATTGGCCAGGATACTAACAAAATTCATACATTTGTTATTACTGTCAAAAAGCACCAAATTGTTGAACAGAGGTATGGGTTTCACATTTGGAGCAATCAAAGCAGTATTGGTTTTGATGGTGTTTATTTGGGCTTTGGATATTTATCCAAAAAAAAAATGGTCAAAGATCGTTCATACCGAATCAAATGTAGCTGGATACTTGACCGCTATTCGATTGAACATAATCAATTTGTTTAATCTTCAGGATCCCGTGGCCAAAGGGGAGAAATTTGTTCAAGAATTAATGGAATCAGCAGAAGAAGACTTATAATGGCGCGCATCAGTCAGGAAACCATCGATAGAATACGCAACACTGCTGATATTTTAGATGTCATCTCCCAATATGTTAATCTCAAAAAGCGCGGCAGGAATTTCTTTGGTCTTTGCCCCTTCCACGATGAACGTACGCCTTCATTCAGCGTAGCTCCCGATAAAGAGATTTACCATTGTTTTGGCTGCGGAGCCGGAGGCAGTGTATTCAATTTTATTATGGAGCACGAAAACCTCACATTTGTGGAAGCTGTCCAGCAATTGGGAACGCATTATGGAATTGAAGTTGTGCTTTCGGGGGATAGCGGTTCAAAGCAATTATTCACCCAATTGTATGAACTTCATGAAATTGCTGCTGCTGTATATACCAAAAACCTGTTTTCTGCAAAAGGTAAAGCTGCATTGAATTATTTGCTCGAGCGTGGTTTGACAGAAGATACTCTAAAAGAGTTTAAAGTTGGTTTTGCTCCAGATTCTTGGGAATTCCTTACAAAGAGAATTAAAGGTAAGGGTTATTCTAGAGAAAGCGTGGATAAGTCAGGCCTTTTTGGAAAAGGAAAGCAGGGCGTTGTTGACCGTTTCCGTTCACGGATTATGTTTCCGATCATGAACCGTTCGGGCAAAGTGATTGCTTTCGGGGGTCGAGTTTTCGAAAGTGAGGATCCGGCAAAATACATGAATTCCCCTGAAACGCCCCTCTATCGAAAGAGTGAAGTATTTTACGGTTATCATAAAACAGCACCGGCTGTGCGTAGTGCTGGTTCTGCTATCCTAGTGGAGGGTTATATGGATTTCCTGCAATTGGTCCAGGCCGGGATAGAAAATGTATTAGCAGTTTCAGGAACTGCTTTTACCACAAGACACGCGGTTCAAATTGGTAAAATCACCCAAAAGGTGTATTTAGCTTATGATGGTGATGAAGCTGGACAAAAGGCAGCATTACGGGCGGGTTATGCACTATTGCAGAATGGAATCGCTGCTTTGATTGTACAGGTGCCGGAGGGTTTGGATCCGGATGATTGGGTGCAGAAAAAGGGTGTAGATATCGTTCGAACTGGAATTGAAAATGCTGTACCGTTATTGAACTACCATCTGGAAATAACCACAGCTATAGACCTCCCAGCTGTGGAGCGCTCTAATCTGGTAAAGGAAATTTTGGAGGAAATTGCAAGTATTCGTGATGGTATAATTCGTGATGATTTGCTACAAACATTAGCAAACAAATTGAATATCAACGAACGTGAAATGGTCAAACAGTTTCGAAATGCTGTCAGCCGTAAGCGAAGACCCTCCCAACTGCAGGAATCCAAACAGGCAGCACCAACATTATTTATAACCGTTGTGCAAAAAGCCCAAGTAGAAATCATCAGCGCATTGCTAACATCGTTTCGTGATGTAAAAGATTTGGTACAGAATAATATTGATCTCATATCTGAACCTCTTTTAAATAAAACTGCACGATTACTATTGGAACATGGTTCAGGTTCAACGGCTGCAGTTTTGGAAGAATTCAGGGATAAGAGCGAACGCGAAACAATAGCACGAATATTGATGAATGGACACAATGTTAATGATCCCCATATTTTGGTTCAAGAATGCTTACAAACCTTAAAGATACAACCGGTTCGGGAAAAGATTCAACAAACGCGCCTGAAAATTCGAGAGTTGGAAGCTGCCGGAAAAGACACTAGTGCTGTGATACTGGAGGTGGGGCAGCTTCGGGAGCAGCTTCGCCTGCAGACTGAAAACGATCAATAAATTCAGAGTGCGACAGCTCTACACTATCTTCGGTATTCTTGTCTGTATCGCCCTAATTCCCGCGCAAGATCGCACAGCCATAAAGATTGTTTGTGATACTCCCGATATTCCCATTTATGTAGACGGTCATCTCATAGGTCATACTCCCCTGGATCAGGATGTGGATGTAATACCCGGTTGGCATACGGTCAGCTTTTTCCCCAATAGTAGTGATGAGTACTTAAATACTCGCAAAGTAACCAGAGACATTATTCGTTTAGGTACACAGGATGTTTTGGTAGAAACAGGTCAAACAACCCATGTTACAATGGCCTACAGCAATCTGGGACAGAATGTTGATGGTTATTTTAAAAGTATCCGCACTGGGGACTATTTTGGCTTCAGTATAATCATAGTACTCATCTCAATATTGGTGTGGGCCTATGTTTAAACGCAGTGTTGTTTTATTATCATTTATGATCTTGAATGCACAGGATCAACCGCAAGAGCAGCAAGAGGAAAAACAGCAGGGGGTGGAAGAACAACAGGAGGAGCAGGAAAAAGGTACGGTTGTAAAATATTTCCCAACGGATATTCAACGGTCTGAAATATTGGATAGTGAAGTCCCGGAAAAAGATGTAAAAGGTAAAGCCCATTTTAAATCCACATATTCCGGACAGGGGAAATTGCTTAATGTGGAATTTGTCCCCGGGAAGAAAAAAGGCCGTGAAAAATTGTCAGGTCTCAAATTATACTACGGTTACTGGGATATTGAAAAAAGAGATCTGGCAGACGGTTTAACCAGGGATCAGCTGGATGGGAGAAACTATTATGAAGTGAATTTCAACAGCAAGGGCCGTATAAAAAATGTGACTTTTATTGATAATAATAAGCGCACCTTGTGGTCGTATCAATTAAAGTGGAATAAAGCAGGAACACGATCAAAATACAGCGTGGAATTCCATGTTCGCGAACCATTGACACTTTTTGATGAATTTCTATTTGCCGATGATTTAAGTGAAATGCGCAGGGGGTGGTCTATGAAAATAAAAGAACGTGAAGATAACAGGCCCCACACTGTAACCGTCACAGATAAACTGGAACAGGTTTATTATTATTATACACTGCAGTATCTGGATGGCAGCAAGAAAAGCCGTTCAAAGGAAATCATTACATCGGAATATTTCCGGTTTGATTCCTCTAAAGTGGGCAAGCATAAATTATTTTATAACAGAAAAGATTATTTGCACAAAGCAGAGTATTATAATGCTGAAGATAATTTAAAGTATACCAATACCTTTGATTACAGCAATGCTCCCAGTGAGATTTTATTGACAGTGAGTGATAAAAAAGGGATACTGCTGGAAAAGAGGATTATCCCTTTTTCCAACAAATACAAACGGCGGCTGGGACCGCCGAAAGACAAAACCGGTTTGGCAGATATTCTGGAATTTATTGAAAACAGCGGAGAAGAAAATCTGGAAAATTTGACCCAGCTCATTGGAGCTAAGTTTGATGTTACTGTGGATATAGAAGGGCAAGCACTGGTCAGTGGTGAAAAACCACCCACCAAAGAAGAACTACTAGAAAAAATGCTGGCCAAAAAACCAAAAAAGAAAAAAGGACCCACAAGAGCTGATAAATTTGTCCTGGGGCTTTATTTGGGCAATAAAATTGTGAGCGGCGATTATTTATCGGCAGATAATGTGCTGGAAATAGGTCTGGATATCAAATTCCCTTTTTCGTTTAACCTGTTTTGGTTTTCCATGACACCATCGCTGATTGTTGGTCAGGTCAGTTTTCATGGTGGTGACAATTCCACCGTCTCTTGGGTTGCGCTGGAATCAGCTGATTTTATTCCATTAAAATTCCCGCTCATTGTTCATGGTGCAATTGGAACTGTTGGCCCCGGTTTTGGGATCAGGGGCGGCATAAGAACCAAATTCAATTTAGGTGTGGATATTACACTGGGCACCAGTGCAGTGATAGCCAATGATATTGATGGTCAGGGACAAGTTTCCGGATATGTTTTAGCGGACTTGGGCATATATTATACACTTCCTTTTTAATAAAAAATTTAGGGTATAAAAAAACCCCGGCAGTTTTCTGCCGGGGTTTTTATTTAACTAAACGTACAGTTTAGAAATGTACTGATATACCTGCGTTGAAGTATCTTGGTGATCCTAGGAATACTTCTGCATTATGTGCAGCATGTACTTTATCGCCATAGCTATTGTAATTACTATGATCTACAGCATCCTGTACATAAACATCATCCAAAGCATTGAATATATGTGCAAACGCCTGAAGATTCATGCCACCAATTGATGGGAGGTCATAGCTAATGTGGACATCCATTTTGGAATATTTGGGAGCTTGCCAGACTTGCTCTCTATCTGGTGTAGCATCTGGATCTGTTGAATCATATTCACGAGCGGATGGACCCCAGTCTGAGTAGTTGTCATCATACATGTTGTATAAGACTTGTGCTTTTAACCCAGGCATCGGAGTAAGCGTTATACCTAAAACATAGGCTGTTTGCGGCATATCGCCTACCATTAATCCATCCAGTGCATAGTCGTAGTATGTTGTGGTTTGTCCAATCACTTGACCTTCATCATTGAATAGGTCTTCCTGGTAATCCCCGCCGGCATCTCCATCGAAGGTCCAGTCTCCAATACTGATTGCAGCGTCGAGACGCAGCATAGCCATTAACTGTGTTGATACTTCAACCTCAATACCGCTATGTTTCTGGTTCACACCCGAAAGGAAGATGACATCTGTGTCACCGCTGGAGCCCTGACCTGATGAAATTGCTTTCGTCAAGTTACGGTTTATCCAGTCGGTCATGTAGTAGTTTGCCTTGACAGCTATGTTGCCCGCATGGTAATTCACACCAGCTTCAAGACTCTGGAATTTTTCGTTCGCAGGGTCTGATGCAACTGTACCATCAAAATAAATAACATTATCCATGATGGGCGGTTTCTCAACTATGCCAAAGTTGGCAAATACGCTTATGTCATCACTGACATCATACATGGCGCCACCTTTGAATTGCATCGCTGAAATTGCGTCAGCTTCGATTAATGCATCTGCAACCGTAAAGTGATCCTGGTAGGTGTAGGAAATGGATGACATTCCAACCATACCGTATGCGGATATGGGACCGGATGTATAATTAGCTTGTCCAAAAAAGCCCAGCCAGTCCACCGTAGTCTCATTGTGGTAAGCAATAATATCACCAAGTTCTACGCGTTTACCATCTGGAGCATTATCATCGGCAAAATCCAGGTAATAATCACCGCCCATAAGGTCACGAACTTCACGGGCGTGTTCAATACCGGCTGTACGCCAGTCTAAACCAACCTGCAGTTTCAATGCATCGCTCATATCGAAGTTAAGCTTGGAAATAACCCCGATTGTGTTTTGGCGGTTAATACTGTTTCTTAAGATACCTACTGACTGATTATTGCCGCTTCCATGTGTGCGTACAAGAGCAGATTTATCTACATAAACAGTATCTTCATCACCGGAATTATAAGCAATGAGTGTATTCCAATCACGGGTCCATGGAGAAGGTCCATAGTAAAATTTATGGTCATCATCTCCTAAATTATTAGCAGCATCTAAAGTCGGAATCTTACCATATGTACCTGTACCACCACCGGAACCACCCGACCAGTAAAAAATAGATGAGAGTCTCATATTATCGCTAATGGTTAAGAAATGGTTCAGATTTACAAGAGGTTTATGAAAGAAATTTTCTCTTTCATTCAGGTAGTCGGGATCATGACGTTCTACCGTGTTGGCACCATACATGTACCAGTACTGTTTACCTGTATATGATGAATTGACCGGCGCCCAGTTTTGATTGAACAACCGAGGGTCACCACCATCGTAGGGTGAGGTGAATTTGCCTTTTGAATCTGGATAACTTTGGCCATTCCAAATGGCTTCTTCCTTATATCCTTCCATACCTGTAGCAAAATCTGGATCATAAACACCAGCGTTCTGCTTATACAAATTCTGTCCATGACGCTGGGGAGCACCAACAGCATACACTTCAAAACGGTTAGCATCATTCAGCTGGTAACTTGCACCAAAGTAATATGCCCAGGCATCTGTCCAAGTTTTATCAATGATGCCATTGCCTGTTTTACGGACTAGGGTTCCACTTAAGGCAAGGTTACCACCAATCAGACCAGTGTTATAGTTGATTGATGATTTTAAGAATGATCCTTGACCAAGTTCCTGCTTAAACATTCCGCCTTTTTCAGCCGCTGCAGGATCAGTAATAATATTCATGGTCCCACCAATGGAAGGGGTAGCCAGATTAACAGCACTTAAACCACGCTGCATCTGGATTGAATGTGTTGCATCTCCAACGCCGTCCCAGTTTGACCAGTAAACCCAGCCATTTTCCATATCATTTTGTGGGACACCATTAATCATAACAGCAACATTTCGTTGGTTAAAACCACGAACATTAATTCTGGCATCACCTGCACCACCACCTTGTTGTGTTGCATAAACACTTGGGGTTGTGTTCAAAGCCATAGGAATATCTTGGCAACCAAGACGTACTTCCATATCTGCTTTTGTTACGGTTGTGTCGGCAACAGGCGTTTTTTCTCCAGCGCGAGATGCCAATACTTCAAGTCCGGACATTTCAATCGCAGAACCAGTTAATGAAAAATTAACTGTTGTTGCAGCTGTGGCTGATGCATCCGTATATCCAATCATGGATGCTGTGAGGGTTGCGCCATTGGGGACATTACTAATTGTATATCCACCATTAGCATCTGCAGCTGCACCAAGATTTGTACCATCCACCACAACATTCGCACCGGCAAGGGCTTCGCCATTTGATGCATCGGTAACCGTACCAGATACAGTCATCTGCGCAAATAGAATTGGGGTTAGGGACAGAATGACCAGGTTGGCCACGATTCGTGTGAAACGATTCATTATGTACTCCTTGTATGTTTCATAGAAATAACCGGTTTATCAAACCGGTTTTATATTACATGGAATTTCGTAATTAGTATGGGATTTTACCAAATGAAAAAGTGTAAATATTTTATATTTTAAATTCTTAAAAAAGATCTAAAGTAGCA